>NZ_JBEOUD010000025.1:0-135329 GCF_040303865.1 Streptomyces sp. NPDC094034
CCGACGAGCAGGTTGCCTCCGTTGTGGCCAGGACGCTGGAGAGCACGCCGAAGAACGCCACGCACTGGTCGACGAGAGCCATGGCCAGGGAGATGGGCCTGTCGCAGTCGAGCGTGTCCCGGATCTGGCGGGCGTTCGGCCTGCGGCCACACCGCTCGGAGACCTTCAAGCTGTCGACGGACCCGTACTTCATCGACAAGGTCCACGACGTCGTCGGCCTGTATCTGGACCCGCCCGAGCGTGCTCTGGTGTTCTGCGTCGACGAGAAGTCACAGATCCAGGCACTGGACCGCTCCCAGCCGGTGCTGCCGATGATGCCGGGTGTTCCACAGCGGGTCACCCACGACTACGTGCGTGCGGGCACCACCACACTGTTCGCCGCACTGGAGGTGGCCACCGGCAAGGTGATCGGCTCCCTCCACCGCCGGCACAGGGCCGAGGAGTTCAAGAAGTTCCTGCTCAAGCTTGACCAGGAGGTCCCGCAGGGCCTGGACGTCCACCTGGTCCTGGACAACTACGCGACCCACAAAACCCCGGCTGTCAAGACCTGGCTGCTGGCCCACCCCCGCTTCCACCTGCATTTCACACCCACCGGGTCGTCCTGGCTCAACCTGGTGGAACGCTGGTTCGCCGAGCTGACCAACAAGCGGATACGGCGAGGCGTCCACCGATCCGTGCAGGCCCTGGAGAAGGACATCCGCAACTGGATCGCCGCATGGAACACCGACCCCAGGCCCTACGTCTGGACGAAGACCGCAGACGAGATCCTCGAACGCCTCGCCAGCTATCTGAACAGAATTCCTGACTCAGAAGACTAGGGCGTGTCTTCGAAGTCCCGCCTGCCCGGCGACGCCTGGTACGCACGCTCGCCGCGTTGTCGGGTCGCCCCAGTACGTCCAGTACGGGGGAGACCCTCCGCCTTGCGATCGCACGCACCGGACGCCGCCGGGCCCGCCCTGCGGGCGGACGGCGCTACTTCGAAGACACGCCCTGACTGTTGCCGAGCTATACCCCCGCCTTCCTGACGGTCGTCGTCGCCTTGCGCGCGGCGACCAGCACCGGGTCCCAGACCGGGGAGAACGGCGGGGCGTAGCCCAGGTCCAGGGTGGTCATCGCCTCCACCGTCATCCCGGCCGTCAGCGCCACCGCCGCGATGTCCACCCGCTTCGCCGCGCCCTCGCGGCCGACGATCTGGGTGCCCAGCAACCGGCCCGTACGGCGCTCCGCGAGCATCTTCACCGTCATGACGGCGGCGCCGGGGTAGTAACCGGCGCTGTTGGTGGACTCGATGGTCGCGGTGACGAACTGGAGGCCCGCCCGGCGTGCGTCCTTCTCCCGCAGCCCGGTCCGGGCGATCTCCAGATCGCAGACCTTGCTGACGGCCGTGCCGACCACCCCGGGGAAGGTGGCGTAGCCGCCGCCGGCGTTCGCGCCGATGATCTGACCGTGCTTGTTCGCGTGGGTGCCCAGCGCGATATGCCGGGTCGAGCCCGAGACCAGGTCGAGGACTTCCACGCAGTCCCCGCCCGCCCAGATGTTCTCGTGGCCGCGCACCCGCATCGCCAGATCGGTGAGCAGCCCGCCGTGCGGCCCGAGGGGCAGCCCCGCGGCGCGGGCGAGGGTGGTCTCCGGCTCCACACCGATACCGAGCACCACCACATCGGCCGGATACTCGGCGGCGTCGGTGACCACGGCGCGCACCCGGCCGTCCGCGCCGGTGCGTACGCCGGTGACCGTCGTGCCGCCCACCGTGGTGATGCCCAGTCCGTCCATCGCCTCATGGACCAGCCGGCCCATGTCGGGGTCGAGTGTCGCCATCGGCTGGTCCCCGTTGTGGACGACGGTGACCTGATAGCCGCGCTTCAGCAGCGCCTCCGCCATCTCCACACCGATATATCCCGCGCCGACGACGACCGCGCGCCCGCGCTTCGTACCCCCGAGGGTGGTCAGCAGCGCCTGCCCGTCGTCGAGGTTCTGTACGCCGTGCACGCCCGGCGCGTCGATCCCGGGCAGCGCCGGGCGGACCGGGCGGGCGCCCGTCGCGACGACCAGCTTGTCGAAGCCGGTCCAGCTCTCCGTACCGTCGGAGAGATCGCGTACGCGCACCCGCTGCCCGGCCACGTCGATCTCCACGGCCTCCGTGCGCATCCGGAGATCGATGGCGCGTGCGCGGTGTTCCTCGGGGGTACGCGCGATCAGGTCACCGGGCCCGGAGACGTCCCCGCCCACCCAGTACGGAATGCCGCACGCGGAGTACGAGGTGAAGTGGCCGCGCTCGAACGCGACGATCTCCAGCTCCTCCGGGCCCTTCATCCTGCGAGCCTGCGATGCGGCGGACATGCCCGCCGCATCGCCCCCGATGACCACCATGCGCTCCGCCGCCATTGCGTGCCCCTCTCGCTGCCGTGCTCCCGGGGAACGCTACGCGGGCGGATCCGGATCAGTCCGCGCGCGTCCCCTCGGTGGCCGACGCGTCGGGATCGTGCGAGGGCCCGGCCGAGGACGCGGCCGAGGACGCGGCGGAGGACGCGGCGGAGGACGCGGGGGTGGGCCAGGACGCGGACACGGCCGCCGGCCGGCGCGGCAGCCGGCCCCGTATCAGGCGCCACGGCACATAGAGCACCGCGAGCACGGCGGCGAACGGCGCCACCGCGCCGACCACCACCCCGATCCACCGCACGGTCGCGGTCAGCGCGTCCCAGCCGCCGCCCAGCGCGTCCAGGAACCCGGGGCTGTCCTCCTCCTCCTTCTTCTTCGTCTCCTTCTTGACGGCCGGAGCCTCGGTGAGCTCCAGCGTGATGGTGGCCAGGGACGTGCGGTCCTTGAGTGAGGCCTGCTGGGCGAGCAGTGCCTCCAGAGCGGCCTGACGGGTGCTCAACTCTCCCTCCAGCGAGACCACATCGCTGAGCGTCGTCGCCTGGTCCATCAACTCCCGTACGCGCGCGACGCTCGCCCGCTGCGAGGCGATCCTGCTGTTCACATCGACCACCTGGTCGGTGACATCCTCGGCGTCGGCCTTGCGCGCCACCAGCGTGCCGGTGCCCGCCAGTTCGGCGAGGACGTCGTCGTACGCGTCCTGCGGCACCCGCAGCACGATGCGCGAGCCCACATGGCCGTCCTGGACCCGCTCGGTGGACTCGTTCTCGACGAGACCACCGGAGTTCACGGCCGCGGCCCGCGCCGTGGCGAGCGCCTTCTCCGTGTTCTTGACGCGCACCGTGAGTTCGGCGGTGCGGATCACCTGCGTACGGGGCGTCGCGGGCCGCTGCCCGGCGTCCGTCCCCTCGCTGCCGGACGCCGGCGCACCGGCCCCCGACGCGGTGTCCGCCGCGTCCGCCTGCCGCTCCTGAGCCGGTTTCGCGGCGCTGTCCGCCGTCGACGCATTGTCACTGCCACCGGAAGCGCTGCATCCGGCGAGTGCGAGCGAGACGGTGAGTAGTGCTGCCGCGAACAGTGGTGTCGCGCGCATATCGGCCCCCCAGAAACGGTTGAGAAGAGTGTGATGCCGGTTCGACGCGCGAGGGCCGGGCACGGATGCCCGTCCACGGTCCCGAAGCGGTCACGGTCGGGACTCGTTATGGACCGTCCCAACCGGTTTGAGAGAGTGGGGGCATGGAGTCGAGCGCGCAGCACCTGGACACGCATACGGGCCATGTCGTCGTCATCGGGGGCGGTATCGCCGGTCTGGCCGCGGCGCACCGGCTGCTGGGCGCCGGGATCCGGGTGACACTGCTGGAGGCCACCGACCGGCTCGGCGGCAAGCTGCGGACCGGCGAGATCGAGGGCGCTCCGGTCGACCTCGGGGCCGAGTCGATGCTCGCGCGGCGGCCCGAGGCCGTTGATCTGGCCGAGGCCGTCGGCCTCGGCGAACTGCTCCAGCCGCCCACCGCCACCACCGCGTCGGTGTGGACGCGCGGGGAGCTGCGGCCCATGCCCAAGGGCCATGTGATGGGTGTGCCGGGCGACCCGGCCGCCCTCGCCGGGCTGCTCTCCGACGAAGGGCTCGCCCGGATCGCCCGCGAACCGGAACTGCCGCCGACCGAGGTCGGCGACGATGTCTCGGTCGGCGAGTACGTCGCCGAGCGGCTGGGCCGCGAGGTCGTCGACCGGCTGGTGGAACCGCTGCTCGGCGGGGTCTACGCGGGCGACGCGTACCGCATCTCCATGAAGGCGGCCGTTCCGCAGCTCTTCGATCTGGCCAGGACCCATGACTCCCTGCTGGCGGGTGTGCGCGACCTCCAGGCCACGACCGCGGCCAAGCAGCGCGACGGCGCGGTGCCGGGCGCGGTCTTCGCGGGCATCGCGGGCGGTGTGGGCACCCTGCCCGGCGCCGTCGCGGACGCCGTAAGGGCGGGCGGCGGCGAGATCCTCGTCGACACGCCGGTCCTCGGCCTCCGGCGCACCCCCGACGGCTGGCTGATCCGTACCGAGCGAGGCGAGCTGCCCGCCGACGGCGTGGTGCTCGCCACCCCCGCCTGGTCCGCCTCGGCGCTGCTCTCCGACGAGTCCCCGGCAGCCGCCACCGAACTCGCCGGGATCGAGTACGCGTCGATGGCGCTGGTCACGATGGCGTTCCGGCGCGCTGATCTCGGGGCGATGCCCGAGGGCAGCGGCTTCCTCGTACCGCCTGTCGACGGCCGCACGATCAAGGCGTCGACTTTCTCCACCCGGAAGTGGGCGTGGGTCGCGGACGCCGCTCCCGGCCTCTTCGTCCTCCGTACCTCCATCGGACGGTACGGCGAGGAGGAGCGACTGGAGCGCGAGGACGCCGAACTCGTCGGTGTCTCGCTGCGCGACCTCGGCGACGCGGTCGGGCTCACCGCGAAGCCGGTGGCCACGGAAGTGACCCGCTGGATCGATGGCCTGCCGCAATACCCCGTCGGCCACCAGGCCAGGATCAACCGGGTCCGCGAGGCCGTCGCCAAGCTCCCGGGGCTGCGGCTGTGCGGGGCCGCGTACGACGGCGTCGGTATCCCGGCGTGCGTCGCGTCGGCCCGGCGCGCAGCCGACGAGATCATCGCCACGTCGACCCCGGCGCGGGGCGCGGGGCGGGGCGCGGGAGAATAGCCGCATGACTGCTGCACCAGAGAAGACCCCGAACGCGGGCAAGAAGGCCAAGGACCTCAACGAGGTCATCCGCTACACGCTGTGGTCCGTCTTCAAGCTGCGCGATGTGCTGCCGGAGGACCGGACCGGCTTCGCGGACGAGGTCCAGGAGCTGTTCGACCAGCTCGGCGCCAAGGATGTCACCGTTCGCGGCACGTACGACGTGTCCGGGCTGCGCGCGGACGCCGACGTCATGATCTGGTGGCACGCGGAGACCGCCGATGAACTCCAGGACGCGTACAACCGCTTCCGGCGCACCCGGTTCGGACGGCGGCTGGAGCCGGTCTGGTCGAACATGGCGCTGCACCGCCCCGCCGAGTTCAACAAGTCGCACGTACCGGCCTTCCTGGCCGACGAGACGCCCCGTGACTATGTGAGCGTCTACCCCTTCGTACGGTCCTACGACTGGTACCTGCTGCCCGACGAGGACCGCCGCAGGATGCTGGCCGACCACGGGAAGATGGCCCGCGGCTACCCCGATGTGCGCGCCAACACGGTTGCCTCGTTCTCGCTCGGCGACTACGAGTGGGTGCTGGCCTTCGAGGCCGACGAGCTCTACCGGATCGTCGACCTGATGCGCCATCTGCGCGGCTCCGAGGCCCGGATGCACGTCCGGGAAGAGGTCCCGTTCTTCACGGGACGCCGTAAGTCGGTCGCCGACCTCGTGGCGGGACTCGCGTAACTCCTGCCTCCATAGCCAGAGCCGGCACGGAGAAGGGTCCGACGACCGGGCGAGGCGCCTGGTCGTCGGACAGCACCGGCGGGGTCATAGGCGCACGATGACCAGGGCGGTGTCGTCGGTCACGCCGCCCGGCGGGAGGAGGTCGGCCAGCAGCGCGTCCGCGAGGGTTTCGGGGTCGGCCGCGCGGTGGCGGGCCAGCGAGCGGGCGAGGCGCGCGAGGCCGGTGTCGATGTCTTCGTGGCGGCGCTCGATCAGGCCGTCGGTGTACAGCACGAGGACGGAGCCCTCGGTGAAGGACACGGTGGCCTCGGGATGGGGGGCGGGCTCGGGGCGGGCACCCAGCGGGGGATCCGTGGCCCGGTCCAGGAACTCGACGGTGCCGTCGCCGCGCAGCAGCGCCGGCGGAGGGTGGCCGGCGCTGCTGTAGGTGATGGTGCGGGTGTCCCAGTCGATGAACGCGCCGGCCGCGGTGGTGTTCTCGGCACCCTCGACGGAACGGGCGTACAGCCCCAGGACTTCCAGGGCCCTGGCGGGTCCGTCGGTGCTGCGGGAGGCGGCGCTCAGCGCGCTGCGCAGTTGCCCCATGACCTGGGCGGCGGGCAGCCCGTGGCCGACGACATCGCCGACGGCGACCGCGGCGCGGTCGCCGTCCAGGTCGACCAGGTCGTACCAGTCACCGCACACCTCCAGCGTGTCGATGGCGGGCCGGTAGCGTGCGGCCCACGCATGGTTCCCGAGGCAGCGGGGAGTGGGCAGCATCGCCTCTTGCAGGCTCAGCGCCACCTCGCGGGCGCGGATGAGTTCGGTGACGTCCTCCACCCGGTGCATCAGCAGTGCCATCCGCCCGTCCGGGCCGAAGACGGGCGTGTTGATCATGCTGAAGTACCGCACGTACCGCGTTCCGGGCTGCTCGGGGTCCTCCCCGTCGTAGCGTTGCAGCTCCATGGTCTCGCGCTCACCTGTCTCCGCCACCCGGCGCAGTGATGCGACGACGTTGCGCACCACGGCCGCGCCCGGGTCGTTCGGACTGTGGGCGAAATCGTCCCCCAGAAAGCGGCCGCCGGCGGCCTGCTCGCGGGTGCGGCCCATCTGCCGCAGGAACTCCTCGTTGACGTCCAGGTAGAGCAGCTCCGGGGTCAGCAGCACCACCGCCCCGGGAAGGGCCTGGAACACCGCCTTGTAGTCGATCTCCGGTTCCGTCACGTCTGTCTCGCCTCGACGCCACCGATGCTGTGTCTCCTGCCGTGTCCTTCACGATAGGCGCGGCGAGGCGGGGCAGCGACGCGACGCGGACCGGGCGACGCCGTGCCCACGACATCCGGGCCCCGCGTGCGCGTGGTGCTCGCGAACGTTCAGAGACGAATACCCGGATTGAGCCGTCTGCGCAGCTCGACAAGCCGGTCGGTGGGTCGCGGCGACGCCGGGTCGGGCTCCGCGTGCGGCGCGCAGTCGGCGCCCCGCGCCGGCGCCTTCCCGTGCAGCAGGTAGTCCTCCAGATAGGCGGTGGCGCAGGCGTTGGCGCCACCCGTCACCCCGTGCGTACCCGCGTCCCGCTCGGTCACCAGGGCCGAACCGGCCAGCCGCTTGTGCAGCTCCAGGGCCCCTTCGTACGGCGTCGCCGCGTCCCGCTCCGCGGCCAGGATCAGCGTCGGCGGCAACTGGCCGGGCGTGGCGCGGACTTCGGCCGGCCGCCCGCGCGGCGCGGTCCAGTAGGCGCACGGCAGATTCATCCAGGCGTTGTCCCAGGTCTCGAACGGCGCGCGCCGCGCCAGCGCGGTGTTGTCGCGGTCCCACACCGCGAAGTCCGTGGGCCAGGGCGCGTCATTGCACTCGACCGCCGTATAGACCGCCCCGGCGTTCTCGCTCTCCGCGGCGGCGGCCGGACGGGGCGAGGCCTGGGCGATCAGCGGCTGCTGATTGCCCTTCAGATACTCGGAGAGGGCTGCGGCGCGCGTCGGCCAGTAGTCGTCGTAGTAACCGGCCCCGAGCATCGCCGCCTGGAGCTGGCCCGGCCCGACCTTGCCGCCGGCCGGTTTGTGCGCGACTCCCGCGCGTACCTTCTCGTAGCTCTGCGCCACCTGCTCGGCGTCGGTACCCAGGTGGTACGTCGCGTCATGCTTGGCCACCCAGGTACGAAAGTCCTCCCAGCGCCGCTCGAACGCGACCGACTGGTCGAGGTTGTTGCGGTACCAGATCTGCTCGGGGTCCGGGTTCACGGCGGAGTCGAAGACCATCCGGGCCACGTGCGAGGGGAAGAGCGTCGCGTAGAGCGCGCCGAAGTAGGTCCCGTACGAGGCACCCATGAAGGTCAGCTTCTGCTCACCGAGCGCCGCGCGCAGCACCTCCAGATCGCGCGCGTTGTTCAAGGAGTTGTAGTGGGGGAGCGCGGGGCCGGCGGCGCGGGCACAGCCTCGCGCGTACGCCTTGGCCTCGGCGATCCGCTCCCGTTTGTACGACGCGGAGGGATGGACGGGGGACTGCGTCGGGGCTTTGACGTGGTCCGCCGGATCCTCGCAGGAGAGCGGGGCGGACCGGCCCACTCCGCGTGGGGCGTAGCCGATGAGGTCGTACGCCTCGGCGATCCGCTTCCAGTGGGGCACCTCGGCGACCATCGGGAAGTACATGCCGGAGGCGCCGGGGCCGCCGGGGTTGAAGACCAGCGCGCCCTGCCGTCGCTCCGGAGTCCCGCTCGCGGGCACCCGGCTGACGGTGAGGCTGATCGTCCTGCCGTCCGGTTCGCTGTAGTCGAGCGGGACCTCGACCGTGCCGCAGACGAGGGGGTCGGGCAGCCGCTCGGCCGCGGGGCAGGCGCCGAACGTGATGCCGGCGGTGGCGGCGCGCTCGGCGGCGCGGGCGACACCACGGGCCGCGCTGGTGGTGGTGTGAGCGCCGCCGGCGTCGGCGGCGTCCACGGGAACGACGACGAGGGCCGACAGGACCACGGAGCTGAGGGTGGTCAGCGCCCCGTATTTCGCTACTGCTCTCATCGCTTTCCCTTCCGTACGTGCGGATCGGAGGGTGATCCGCAGACAGAGGGTCAGCAGAGTGGCGTGGGCGGACAAGCATCCCTACGCGGTGTCGGTCGCTATGACCCCGATGCGCCGTCGGGCCACTCCGAAGGGTCTGAGCAGTGGCCGGACGGTACGGGATGTGCCGCCCGTACCGCGCGATCCCGCCCGGAGGCTTACGTTCCGCCGCCGCCACCCCCACAGCCGCCGCCCCCGCCGCAACTGCTGCCGCCGCCTCCGCCGCCCCCGTCCGACCCGCCGCCTCCGCAGGAGCTCGCGCCACAGCCCGACCCCGAACCGCCGCATCCCGTCCCCGAGCCGGGCTCGGCGCCGTAGCACCAGGTCACCGCGGCCGTGGACAGATGGTCCGCCGGTGCGAAGTCACGCCCCGGGCGCATCCGCGTGGCGGTGCGCAACCGCTCCCGCAGCTCCGGGTCCGGCACCCCCCTCACCCCGTGCGCCGCGACCTGGTCCGCCGCCGAGTAAGAGAGCCGCGCGACGAAGTCGCGCAGCGCCCGCCGTCCCGCTCGGGTGATCCGCCGCCCGGCGACAGACGCGCAGACGAACCCCGTGATCATGCCCGCGAACAGGACCGGCAGCAGAGAGAACGCCCACATCCCGCTGGGACCGAACTCCAGGGAACCGAAGGTCACCAGCGCGCCCGCGATGAACGACACGGGCAGGGCGACGAAGCAGAGCGTCCCCTGGATCACGCCCCAGGTACGCCACGGGCGCCTCCGCGCGCCCGGCACCACCAGCCCGCGCGCCGCGAGCGCGTCGCCCACCTGCTGTACGGCGGGGGCGCGCATCACCGCGAGGCGCAGCGCGTGCAGGGCGCCGGTCGGCGCCATGCCGTGCTCCTGGAGCACGGCCCGCTCCACCGGGTGGTGGGCGACCTGCCGGCGTACGGCGACGATGCCGGGGCCGCCGATGGCCAGCCGGCCGTCCGCCCGCATCCCGGCGAGCGCGGCGTCCACGACCCTGCCGGGACCGCCGCCGAGGAACGCGGCCTCCCACACGTCATGGACGGCCGGCGTCCCGGTCACCCGGGCACGGGACCGGACCACCCCGGTGATCAGCAGGACGGAGGAGAGGGCGACCGCGAGAGTGATCGCGGTGAGGAGGACCGTCGTCACCGCCCCTCACCTCCCGGCCAGCGCGGCGCGGGCCACACGCAGGAGACGGGTCGTCCGGCGCGGTGGCTGCGCGGCGGCCCGCTCACGCCACCAGAGGGTCAGCCGTCGCCGGGCGGCGGAGTCCTCGGGCCGCCCCTCGATCAGCAGACTCTCGGCGAAGTCGAGCGCGTCCCTGCGGTATCCGGCGCGCATGGGTGTGCGCGCGGCGTACGCCAGGAACGCCGGGCGGAAGCCCTTGCCGAGGATCTCCGGCAGCTCGGGGGCGACCTTGGCGACGACCCCGGCGCGTTTGGCGGCGAGGGCGCGGCTCTGCACCCGCAGCCGCCGCGGGTCGAATCCTTCGGGGACGGGCGTACCGGCGACCAGGGAGGAGAGCAGCGCGGTCTCGCTCAGCGCGAGCCGGCCGCGGGCGGCGTCGGTGTTGCTCGCCCACCGCTCTCCGGTAATCCCCGCTCCCGCCCCTGCCCGCGCGTGCGCCCCCGCACGCGCCCCCGCACGCGCCGCCGGTCGCGCGGTCGTGGCGGTCGTGGCGATGATCGTCTCCCGGATCGTGGTGAGTTCGCCTGCCAGCTCCGCCGCGGGCGGGAAATCGTCGTCCCGTTCCAGCAGGACGCCCGGCGGGGCGACCCGGGCGCGCAGCTCGGACAGTACGTCCAGCACCGGCGGGGTGACCGGGTGCGCGTGGGTGTCGTGCCAGACCCCGTCGCGCTCGATCCCGCCCGCCACATGGACGTACGCGATGGCCTCGACCGGCAGTTCGTCCAGGGCCTTCGCGGGGTCCTCGCCCCGGTTCACCTTGTTGGTGTGCAGATTGGCGACATCGATCAGCAGCCGTACGCCCGTGCGCCCGACCAGCTCCGCGAGGAACTGCCCCTCACTCATCTCCTCGTCCGGCCAGTTGATCAGCGCGGCGATGTTCTCCACGGCGAGCGGCACGGGGAGCGAGTCCTGGGCGATCCGGATGTTCTCGCAGAGCACGCGCAGGGCGTCCCGGGTGCGCGGGACCGGCAGCAGATGACCGGCTTCCAGGACGGGGGACGCGGTGAGCGCCCCGCCGGCCCGTACGAACGCGATGTGCTCGGTGACCAGCGGGGAGCCAAGGGCCTCGGCGCGCTCCGCGAGATCCGCGAGCCGCCCCGCGTCCGGACGCTCCGCTCCGCCGAGGCCGAGCGAGACCCCGTGCGGTACGACGGTGACACCCCGTTCCCGCAGCCGTACCAGCGAGTCGGGCAGATGGCCGGGGCAGAGATTCTCCGCGACGGCCTCGACCCAGTCGATGCCGGGCAGGGCCTCGACGGTGTCCGCGATCTCCGGGCGCCAGCCGATGCCGATCCCCAGCTGTGGTGGTGTGCCGTTCATGGCTCCCCCTCCTCGGTGTCCGAGGTCTTCCGCTGTCCGCTGTCCGCGACGGGCGCGGTCTGGAGGTGATGACCCCGTGGCGCGCCGGTGAATCCGCAGAGGGGGACGTTCAGAGGTTGATTTGAGGTTCCCCCACGCGCGAGCGGGTTCCGCGCGGACCGGAAGCGGATGGTGCCGTGCGGACGGGATCCGGACGGTTCCGCGCGGACCGGATCCGGATGACCGGACCGAGCTCTACGGGTCGGTTCCCGGCGCCGGCCGGTCGGTGTTGATCGCCGTCGGTGCGCCCGGCTGGGTGGAGGGCCGGGAGGTGAAGGTGTCGTTGCCGGTGGGCGCCACGGCGTCCGGCGCGGGCGGCAGGTTCCCGTTCGGGGGTGGCGGTCCGGTCGGGCTGGCCGTCATGGTGCCCGCCGCCTCGTTGGCGAGAGCGTCGAAGTCGACCATGCCGGTGGCCTCCAGCATCGTGATGTGGTCCAGGACCGTCTGGTTGGCGTCGCTCGCCAGCTGCCGTATCAGTGTGTTTCTGGTGGTGTGCCGGACCTGCGCGATCAGCGCGAAGACCTTGCCGTGGGCATTGCGCAGCAGATTGGCGAACTTCCGCTCGTACTCCTGGCCGGTGGCCGCCGACAGCTCTCTCAGCCAGCCCTGCTGCTGCTCGTTCGGCTGGTTCGGCAGCTCGACCCCGAGCTTCGCCGCGACATCGCGGGCCCGCTTGTCGAGATCGGTATGGCCGACGACCAGATGGTCACCGCACTCCTTGACCGCCTGGCTGGGGGCGCGTTCGATGGCCTGCTGCCCGGCGGGCAGCTCCCAGAGCCCAGCCAGCCGCACCTTCACCAGAAGATCGCGGTCGGTCGCGGAGAGCGGGCCCCACTGGGTGGCCACGCTGGACGCGTTGAGGTTCGCCTGACCGGTGCCGGAGCGGTCGGCGTAGGACCATACGGGGAAGGCCAGGGCCCCGACCGTGACGACCAGTGCCGCGATGATGAGCGCCGTACCGTTGATGCGTCGCAACAATGTGCTGCCTCCCGAGCCGAATTCCGACCCCGCTGACCCGACCGTCGGCCTCGCCGCCGGTTCAACCCGCGTCGCGGTACTGGCAGATACGTACGGTCCGGCCGCGGTGTTCAGCCGCGCAGCGCCGGATGATCAGCGACCACGGTGCACGAGCCGGGTGCGATCTCGGTGAATCCGGCATCACGGACCACCGGCAGTCCACTGGCGGTCAGTTCGCGCCAGCGCCTCGCGCCCGCGGTACGTACGGCGAGCGGGAAGCCGGCCTCACGCCATGCCTTGCGCTCTGTCTCCGACAGCTCCCACCAGGCGAGTTGGGCGCCGTGTCCGGCCTGGGCCATGGCCTTGCCCGCCGACATGTCCAGATCGGGGCTGAACCAGAGCACGGGCAGCGCCGGGTCCGGCGCGGGCGGCGCCTCGGCGTCGGCCAGTTCGGTCCCGGAGACCTGGAGCTTCGCCAGCTCCTTGGGCCAGCCGTCGAGCGGGACGGGCGGGAAGACCCGCACCTCGGCGGCGGACGCCGTGTCCGTCCTGGGTCCCTCGCCCAGGACCGTGAGCCCGGGGAGCGCGGAGGCGCGGCGCCACTCCGCGCCGCGCGCCCTCCGCACCACCTTGCGGATCCGGGCGTCCTGCCAGTCGCGCATGGCCCGCGCCCATTCGCCCTCCCCCACCGACCGCTCGTCGGAGAGCATGACGAGCACCGCGCGGGCGGCCGTCTCCAGGGCGTCGGTACGGGCGGGCGGAGCGGCCTTCTCGATCCGGACCACCAGCGGCAGTACGAACTGGGGGGCCTCGTCGTGGGAGGTCCGGTCGGGCACGCCGTCGCCGCTGTCGCTCATGTCACTGCTCACCGGTCCAGTCTGCCAGCAGCGCAGGACCCGCTTTCCCGGCCGGATTTCTTGGGCAAACCTTTCTTGGCGGAACGGGTGCGTCCGGGCGAGTATGCACGGCATGAAGAGCGATCTCTTTTCCGCCGAGTACCTGGCGCAGCCGGCCGCCGCCCCCGGGATGACGCTACAGAACTCCAAGTCGATCAAATACGCGCTCCAGGGCGAGATGTACGCGCGGCAGAGATCCATGATCGCCTTCCGCGGCAGCCTCCAGTTCGAACGCAAGGGCCAGGGCATCGGCGGCATGCTCAAGCGCGCCGTCACGGGCGAGGGCCTGCCGCTGATGACCGTCAAGGGCCAGGGCGAGGCATGGTTCGCGCAGGACGCCGCCCACTGCTTCATCGTCGATATCGAGCAGGGCGACGCGCTCACCATCAACGGCCGCAATGTGCTCTGTTTCGATCCAACCCTCTCGTACGAGATCAAGACGGTGAAGGGCGCCGGGATGACCGGCGGCGGACTCTTCAACAGCCTCTTCACCGGTTACGGGAAGCTCGGCGTCATATGCGAGGGCGACCCCATCGTGATCCCCGTCACGGGCCAGGCCCCGGTGTACGTCGACACCGACGCGGTCGTCGGATGGAGTGCGCAGCTGTCCACCTCGCTGCACCGTTCGCAGTCCGTCGGTTCGATGATCCGCGGCGGCTCGGGCGAGGCCGTCCAGCTGATGCTCCAGGGCGAGGGCTTCGTCATCGTCCGGCCGAGCGAGGCCACCCCGCAGAAGGCCGCCGCGCACTGACCGGGACGGGGCCCGCCACGGCGACGCGCCCGCGGGGCGTGGGCCGGCGGTGGCCGCGGTGGCGGGCCCGCGCGCGGTCAGTGGCTCATCAGCTCGGAGACCTTGACGAACCGGTAGCCCTGCTTCCGTAGCTCGGGGACGATCTGCTGTACGGCGTCCTCCGTCACCGGCGCCGCGCTGCGCGTGCAGTGCATCACCACCAGCGACCCGGGCTTCACACCCGCCAGCACCTGCTGCGCGACCGCGTCCGCGTCGGTGGCGAAGGCGTCGCCGCTGACGACGTCCCACTGGACCGCGGTCACCTTCGAGGGCGCCAGTGCCCGCAGCGCCGTGTCGTCGTAGCAGCCGCCCGGGAAGCGGAAGTACGGCACCACATTGCGCGCCCCGGCGTCCCGGAACGCCGTGAAGGCCCGCTGCACGTCCTCGTTCATCTTCGTCTCGCCCACTCGCGGCAGCCCGTAGCAGTCGGCCGTGAAGGCGTGGTGGCTGTAGGAGTGGTTGGCGATCTCGAAGAGCGGATCCTCGCCGATCGCCTTCGCCTGCGTCGGGTACTCCTCGGCCCAGCGGCCCGTCATGAAGACCGTCGAGGGCACTTCCAGCCTGCGCAGCAGGGCGATCAGCGAGGGGTTGTCGAACCGCTCGCCGCGCGCCGCCCGCGTGCCCTGATCCGCCGTCATGTCGGCGTCGAAGGTGAGCGCCACGGTCTTGCCCGCGGCCGGGTTCCCGCGCTTGAAGACCGGGGTCAGCCCGCCGGGACCGGGGGCCAGGGTCGGCGGTGTCCGTACCGCCGCGGAAGGGGACGTCGCGGCGGCGCGCGCGCCGGAGGAGCCGGAGATCACGGCCTTGCCGGCGCCGTCGGCGCAACCGGCGAGGGAGGCGCCCAGAATGGCGGCAATGGCGAGAATGCGTACATATGTGGTCACTCACGGAAAATATATGATGATCCGCCCGGAACGGTCGCACGGCACTCGCCCACACCGAAGTCGCCCCGTAGGGTCTCGCTCGGGATCAGCCCGCCGCCAGCAGCTCCTGGCGGCACTCCTCGACATCGAAGTCGGCCCCCGGATAAGCCGGGTCCAGCGCCTCCAGATGTTCGAGCAGCAGCGTGCTGATCGCCCAGTTGCGGTACCACTTGCGGTCCGCCGGGACCAGGTACCAGGGGGCGGCCGGCGTCGAACAGCGGTACAGGGCCAGCTCGTAGGCCTCCCGGTAGTCGGGCCACAGGGCGCGGTCCTCGATGTCGGACGGGCTGAACTTCCAGTGCTTGTCCGGGTTGTCGAGCCGGGCCAGGAGACGGTCACGCTGCTCGTCATGGCCGAGGTGGAGGAAGACCTTCACGATCGTCACGCCGTTCTCGGCGAGCACCTCTTCGAAGCGGTTGATCTGGCCGTAGCGGCGGCCCAGATCGCGCCGGGGGACCAGTTCCCTCACGCGGGCGATCAGGACGTCCTCGTACTGCGAACGGTCGAAGATCCCGATCTCGCCCGGCTCGGGCAGCGCCCGTCTGACCCGCCACAGGAAGGGGTGGCTCCGCTCCTCCGCGGTCGGGGTCTTGAAGGCCCTGACCCGGCAGCCCGCCGGGTTGAAATGGCCGATCACATGCTTGATCGTGCCGCCCTTGCCGCTGGTGTCCGTGCCCTGGAGGATCAGCAGCACCCGGCGCCGGTCGCCCGCCGTGCTGGCCGCGTACAGCCGGTCCTGGAGACCGGCCAGGCGTTGGGCCAGCGGAGGGATGGCGGCCAGCGCCGCCGCCTTGTTCTCCGGGCCGCCAGGGGTGGCGCGGGAATCGTACGAGGAGAGGTCGACGGGCTCGCCCTCGGGGATGCGCAGCAGCTCACGCAGCGGCGGCGGCTGTTTCCGCTGTCCGGCTTTTCTGTCCTTCTTGGCCACGGCGCACCCCTCAGGTCGGCTTCTTAGAGGGTGCGTCGGATCGCCGCGTTCTGCGACCGCTGACGCCGCCGGGGATTACTCCCGCCAGGGACCGCTCACCGCGAACGTGGTCCCCGGCGGACAGGCGACGTGACCCGCGTGTGTGTGCCACATGTCGTGCGACACGTGAATCACGCGGGTCAGCGCCGCCTCGGGTGCCGCGTCAGACCAGCGACGCGCTCAGCGTGATGGTCGTGCCGGTGAGCGCCTGGCTGACCGGGCAGTTCACCTTGGCGTCCTCGGCCGCCTTCTCGAAGTCCGCGGCGTCCATACCGGGGACCTCGCCCTGAACGGTGAGGTGGATACCGGTGATGCCCGTGCCGGGCTGGAAGGTGACGTCGGCCTGGGTGGTCAGCCTGGTCGGCGGCGTGCCGGCCTTCGCGAGACCGTTGGAGAGCGCCATCGAGAAGCAGCTGGAGTGGGCCGCGGCGATCAGCTCCTCCGGGCTGGTCTTGCCGTTCGCCGCCTCCGCGCGGGAGGGCCAGGAGACCGCCTGGTCGGCGATGCCGGAGGAGTCGAAGGTGACGGTGCCCGTGCCCTGGAGGAGGTTGCCCTCCCAGACCGTGTGCGCCTGGCGCGTGGTGGCCATGGTGGAACCCTTCTGCTTGGTCTTGGTGATACGGGTGTGAGTACAGCGGATGCGATGACGTGCGATGGCGAGGCTTCGACGTGTCAGGGCTCTGCGGTGCGGCGGCGTCACCGCACCGCGAGTCGCGGCTCCGAACCTACTGGGCGACCAGCCCCTTCGCGTCCCGCGCCAGCGCCGTCAGCCGTGAGATCGCCCGGAAGTATTTCTTCCGGTAGCCGCCGTTCAGCATCTCTTCGCTGAACAGCCGGTCGAAGGGGAGCCCCGAGGCGAGGACGGGCACCTCCCGGTCGTACAGCCGGTCCGCGAGGACGACCAGCCGTAGCGCGGTCGACTGGTCGGGCACCGGCGAGACGTCCGTGAGACAGACGGCCCGCACCCCGTCCGTGAGCGCTCCGTACCGGCTCGGATGGACCCGGGAGAGATGTTCGAGCAGGCCGGGGAAGTCGTCCAGGCTGGCGCCCTCGGTCGCGTACGCGGCCCGGGTCACCTCTTCGTCGGAGTACGGCGCGGGAGCGGCGGGCAGCCCGCGGTGCCGGTAGTCCTCGCCGTCGATGCGCAGCGGGCGGAACCGCGCCGACAGGCCCTGGATCTCGCGGAGGAAGTCCGCGGCGGCGAACCGGCCCTCGCCGAGTTTGCCCGGCAGGGTGTTCGAGGTCGCGGCGAGTGCGACGCCCGCGTCGACCAGCTTGCCGAGCAGGGAGGAGACGAGGACCGTGTCGCCCGGATCGTCCAGCTCGAATTCGTCGATGCAGAGCAGCCGATGGCCGCTGAGTGTCCGTACGGTCTCCTGGAAACCCAGCGCGCCGACCAGATTGGTCAGCTCCACGAAGGTGCCGAAGGCCTTCTGCCCCGGCATGGCGGGGGTGGCGTGCCAGAGGGACGCCAGCAGATGTGTCTTGCCGACACCGTAACCGCCGTCCAGATAGACCCCCCGCGGTCCGGTGGGCGCCGCCGGCTTTCTGGCGAACCAGCGCCGCTTGCCGTGTCCGCCGCCGGCCGGGTGCGCCCCGCCGAGCCCCGCCGCGAACGCGCTCAGGACGGAGATCGCCTCGGTCTGGCTGGGCTGCTGGGGGTCGGGTACGTACGTGTCGAACCGTACGGAGTCGAAGCGCGGCGGCGGCACCATCTCCGCGACCAGCCGGTCGGCGGGGACACGTGGCTCACGTGCGCAGAGGGAGAGCGGGGCCGCTTCGGTTATCGACTGACGGCCGGACGCCGCGGTGGAGGACGACACAGTTCGTAACTCTATGCGCCATGCCAGACTGCTTCGCATGCGACGCCTGTTCCCTGTGACCGATCAGACACCCTCCGCCGCGGCTTCCGGAGGGGAATCGGCGGTTGTGTCCGGCGTGGACCGCGAATGGACGCTCGACGAGCTGGCGGACGCCTACGCGTACCCCGCCGGCACCGGCGCCGGTACCGGGGCCGACGGGGGCGCGCGGCCCTGGCTGCGCGCCAACATGGTGTCCACGCTGGACGGCGCCGCCCACCACGAGGGCCGTTCGCAGTCCATCTCCTGCGCTGCCGACATGCGCGTCTTCGGCACTCTGCGGGCGCTCGCCGATGCGGTGGTGGTGGGTGCGGAAACGGTTCGCCAGGAGGAGTACCGGCCGGCCCGCGCCCGCGAGGCCTTCGCCGGGCGCCGGGCGGCGGCCGGCCAGCGGCCCGCGCCCGCGATCGCCGTGGTCAGCGCGAGTCTGGAGCTGGACTTCTCGCTGCCGCTGTTCACCGCCGCCCTCGTCCCGACGCTCGTGCTGACAGGCGCGGCGGCGCCCGCGGAGCGGATCCTCGCGGCGGAGAAGGCGGGCGCGGAGGTGGTGATCGCCGGGGACGGCGCCGGGGCGGACCCGGAGCGTGTCGTACGCGCCCTGGCGGATCGCGGACTGGTCCGGCTGCTCACCGAGGGCGGACCGCGGCTGCTCGGGCAGTTCGTGGCGGCGGGATCACTGGACGAACTCTGTCTGACCGTGTCTCCGATGCTCACTTCGGGGTACGCGCAGCGCATCACGGGCGGACCGGCTCCGGCCGTGCCCGAACGGTTCGCGCTGGCGTCGCTGCTGGAGCAGGACGGGTTCCTCTTCACCCGGTACCGGCGCGTCTGATCCACCCGGCACCCGTGTGTCTGACAATCAGCGGAATTTGTCGTTCCGGTTAGCTTCCGCTGGGCAGACTTAACCCCATGGACCCCGTGCGGGCACGGGGAAGGATGGTTTCAGCAGGGGGCCGCACGGCCCTGGAGGAAGAAGGGCGCCTGTCGTGTTCACAAGCGTATTGATGATCGAGAAGCCCCTGTCGTCGCAGGACGTGGAGTTCGTCACCACCCTCCACGGTGACGAGGAGATCTCGTTCGTGGTGCTCATGCAGCCGCGTGGCGACCAGGCCGATCTGCTGCTGCGCGCCATCGACGACATCGCGATCGGCGAGCTGCGGGACGCGGCCAGGGAGGACGAGGTGCCCGAGGGCAAGGCGGCCAGACAGCCCGCCGAACTCGCCCTCGAACACTCGCTGGCGCTGCTGCGCGGCCAGGGCTCCGCGGCCACCGGCCAGGTCGTCGAGGAGCATCCGCTCGACCGGCTCAAAGAGGTGGTGGACGAAGCCGGGGCCGACGAGGTGATCGTGCTCACCGAGCCGCACTACGTGGAGGAGTTCTTCCACCGGGACTGGGCGTCCCGGGCGCGGCACAAGGTCGGCGTACCGGTGCTCAAACTCTTCGCGCACAGCGAATAAGCTGGCACCGCTACAGCTGCACGCTGTACCCCGCCCGCGTCCTGGGCCCGCCTGCACCTTGGGAGAGAACACGTATGGCACCGGCACCCGGTATCCCCGCAGCCATGGAACGGCCGCACTTCATCGGTATCGGCGGCGCCGGAATGTCGGGTATCGCCAAGATCCTCGCCCAGCGTGGTGCCAAGGTCGCGGGCAGCGACGCGAAGGAGTCGGAGACCGCCGAGGCACTGCGGGCGCTGGGGGCCACCGTGCATATCGGCCATGCCGCGGAGCACCTCGCGGACGACGCCTCGTGCGTGGTCGTCTCCAGCGCGATCCGGGCCGACAACCCCGAGCTGGCCCGCGCCGCCGAGCTCTCCGTCCCCGTCGTGCACCGCTCCGACGCGCTGGCCTCGCTGATGGGCGGACTGCGCGCGATCGCCGTCGCCGGCACCCACGGCAAGACCACCACGACCTCCATGCTGGCCGTCGCCCTCACCGAACTGGGCCTCGACCCCTCCTACGCCATCGGCGGCGATCTCGCGGGGCCCGGTACGAACGCCCGGCACGGCGAGGGTGAGATCTTCGTCGCCGAGGCGGACGAGAGCGACCGCAGCTTCCAGAAGTACGACCCCGAGGTCGCGATCGTCCTCAATGTCGAGCTGGACCACCACGCGAACTACGCGTCGATGGACGAGATCTACGAGTCGTTCGAGGCGTTCACCGGCAAGATCGTCCCCGGCGGGACGCTGGTGATCGCCGCCGACCAGCCCGGCGCCGTCGAGCTGGCCTCCCGGGTCCGGGCTTCGAGCGCGCTCAAGGTCGTCACCTACGGAGCGGCCCAGAGCGCCGACATCCGCGTCCACAAGGTCACCGCACGCGGTCTGACCAGCGAGGTCACCGTACTGCTCGACGGCCGCTTCCTGACCTTCACCGTCTCGGTCCCCGGCCGGCACTACGCCCACAACGCGGTCGCCGCCCTCGCCGCCGGTGTCGCCCTCGGTATCCCGGCGCACAATCTGGCCTCCGCGCTCGGCGCGTACACCGGGGTCAAGCGCCGCCTCCAGCTCAAGGGCGAGGCCGCGGGCGTGCAGGTGATCGACTCGTACGCGCACCACCCCACCGAGATGACCGCTGACCTGGAGGCGATGCGGGCCGCGGCGGCCCCCGGCTCCCGGCTACTGGTGGTGTTCCAGCCGCATCTGTTCTCCCGTACGCAGGAGCTGGGCACGGAGATGGGCCAGGCCCTGGCCCTCGCCGACGCCTCGCTGGTGCTGGACATCTACCCGGCCCGCGAGGACCCGCTGCCCGGCGTCACCAGCGCCCTGATCACCGACGCGGCCGAGGCGGCGGGCGCCACCGTCACCGCCGTCCACGACAAGGGATCCGTGCCCGAGGCGGTCGCGGGAATGGCACACCCCGGTGATCTCGTTCTCACCATGGGCGCGGGCGATGTCACAGACCTCGGTCCCGACATCCTGGCCCGGCTCGGGGACTGACCCGCCGGGGCAGCCGGGCCCGTCCGACCGACTGAGGAGAGCGCATGCCGTACGACATCGACAAGCCGGACGAGCAGTGGCGCGCGGAGCTGACCGACGCGGAGTACCAGGTACTCCGCAAGGCCGGCACCGAGCCCGCCTTCACCGGCGAATACACGGACACCAAGACGACCGGCGTCTACTCCTGCCGCGCGTGCGGCGCCGATCTCTTCCGTTCCGACACGAAGTTCGAGTCGCACTGCGGCTGGCCGTCCTTCTACGACCCGAAGGACACGGACGCGGTCGAGCTGATCGAGGACCGCTCCCACGGCATGGTCCGCGTCGAGGTCCGCTGCGCACGCTGCGGCTCGCACCTCGGCCATGTCTTCGAGGGCGAGGGCTACCCGACCCCGACGGACCAGCGGTACTGCATCAACAGCATCTCGCTGCGGCTGGCTCCGGACGAGAGCTGACCCGCCCGGGATCGCGGTAGGCACGGCCTCCGCCAGCGGGGCCGTCGGCAGGGACGGCCTCGGCTAACGGGGCCGTCCGAGGCCGCCGAGGCGACGGCTCAGCCGGCCGAGGGCCCCCGGGCGGTTCCAGGCCCTGAACTCCTCCGCGCGGTGGGCCCCGGCGCGCTCAAGGCCGCGCTCGACGGAGCCGGTGGCCTCGTCGGACAGCGCGCGCACGACCGGCCGCAGCACCTTGTCGAGCAGCGCGGTACGGGTCGAGTCCCACGCCCGGTTCGCGCCGGGGAGCGAGCTCCACGCGATGAAGCAGTCGGCCGCGTAGGCCGGGGAGCTACGCAGCCGGTCGCGTACCCGCTCCTCCTGGGCGGCGGCCGCGTACGCGCTGAGCAGCCGCGGCTCGCCGCAGTGGATCATGGCGTACAGCTCGCCCTCCGGCCGCTCCTCGGAGAGCAGCCGGCGTGCGAGGGTCCCGAACACCCGGGCCAGCAGGGCCGGTTCCACCGGCTCGGCCTCGGCGCGCAGCGCCAGCACCCGTTCGGTCCACGGAGGCCCGGCCCGGCCCGCGCCGATCTCACCGATGAACTCAAGGAGCAGCAGGGCGCCCCGTGCGCGCGGCTCCAGCTCGTCGGGGAAGCAGCGCAGCAGATCATGGGCGAGCGCGGCGGCATCCGCTTCGTCGATGTCGGCGGGGGCGTCGGTGCCGGTGGCGGGATCGGTGCCGGTGGCGGGGTCGTCGAGCGCGGCCCGTACCAGCGTGCGCCAGGTGCCCGCGGCGCGGTGCGCGTCGGAGCCCGTCTCGCTGAGCAGCCGCCGCGCCTCGCCCGGTAGCGGGGCGCCACCGTCCCACACCAGCCGTACGGCCGTACGCAGCACCAGCGGATCGGTGAACGGCGAGACTCCGCAGGCGCGCAGCGCGGCATGCAGCGCGGCGAGGCCGTCGCCGCCCCCGGCGGCCGGAGTCCAGGGCGCACCCGCGCACATCCGCAGATGCGGCAGCGCCTGAACCCCCGTGAGAGCCAGGGGCGTACGGTCGAGCAGCCGGACGGCGGCGGGCGGATCCTCGGCGGCGAGCGTGTCCAGCGCGCTGAGCAGCGCGATACGCAGCTCGAAATGCTCCTCCAGGACGTCTTCGAGGACGTCTTCCAGGGCCGTGAGCGGATCCGGGGTGTCCGCGGTCTCCCGGACAGGACCCAGGTCCTGTCCTGCCGGACCCAGCAGGGAGCGGGCCAGCCGGTGGGCGAGAGCGGGCAGCAGATCCGTACAGTCCACCCCGAGCGCGTCGGCGACGCGCAGCAGTTCCACCGGCCGGGTGCCGGGTCCGCGGTCCGCGACCCCCGCGCGCAGTTCGGGAGCCAGACCGGCCGCGAGCCGCGGCCCGAGGTCGTCGGGAAGCGCGGTGAACAACCGTGTCAGGGCGGAGAATTCGGCCGTGGTCCGGTCCTCGGCGGTCGTCCGGAACGCCTCGACCAGCCGGCGCAGCCGGGCGTCACCCAGGGCTCGCGCGTGCGTGTGCGCCCAGTCGGCCGCCGCCGTACGGCCATCGGGACCGGGGGCGAGATCCGAGCAGAGGGCCACGCCGGCCAGCGCGCCGGGGGAGAAGACGCCACCGGGCAGCGCCGCCGCCTCCGTGAACAGCTCGGGGGCCCGGCCCAGCCAGACGCGCGCGGCGATCCCGGCCCAGATGTCCGTCGGCGTGTGCTCCGCGGGCACGGGGGCGGTGCAGTCGTGCACGCGGCAGCGGTGGTCACGGCCGTCCGGCTCCGGCGCGTCCCCGGGGAGTACGCCGACGATCCGCTGCCGGGCCTCGCGCGGCCGGCGCGTATAGGTGGTGAAGGTCAGCCGGTCGGCGTGGTCGCGCGGCAGGACGGCACAGGCCAGCGCGATCCACCGGGCCACATCGGCGCTGTCGCGCTCCACGAGGACGATCCGGGCCACCGGCTCCGCGGCCCGCGGCCCGGCTGTCTCCTCCGTCAGCTCGCGCAGACTGGCCAGGAAGCCGGGGAGCCAGGGGCCGCGCGAGGCGGCGAACCCGACCAGCGCCTCCCGTCCGAGAAGGCCCGACGGGGGAAGGGCCTCCAACTGGGCCGGAGCCCCGTCGGCCGGGGCGGCGGAGGCCCACCGCGACGAGTTCCAGGCGGAGATGGGCAGCCCTCCGCCCGGCAGTCCCGTGTCGGCCGGCAGCAGCACGGCATGGGTGTGGGAGCGGGCCACGCCGGCGCTGAAGCCCGTACCCGTACCCGTACCCTCGCTCGTACGCACCGCGCGGGCGAGCAGACGCGTGCCGTCGGAGAGCAGACTGTGACTGAACGCCTGGGGAAAGGCGGCGAGTTCGGCGGCGCCTGAGTGCTCGGGGGTGTCGCGCGGCGGCTCGTACCCGAGCAGCGGCTCGGCCTCCTTGAGCAGGGACGCCGGTATGCCCGGGGTCACCGCGGTGAACCGGGAGCCCGGTCCTTCGGGCGCGTAGGATCCGTCCGCTCCCTGCGGGGCCGAGGTGTAGTGCAGTTGCGCCAGGCTCATGCGCCGGCCCCCTTCGTTCCTTGCGTGCCCCGCCGTCAACCCGGCTCGGGCGGCGTCGAATTCGGCAGCACGAAGGTACCGTTCATCAAGAGGCCGCGTGCGGGGACCCCCGCCCCCGCACGGGCGGAGGCAGGGAATCACACCCGCGTTCGGGGGGTGTGCTGAACCCCGGGTTCGGGGGGCTGCCCTCCTGTGCTCGCGGGCTCGGTGCGAGAGAGTGGACGTGCTGAGGAAAGCGTCGCGGAAGGTGAAGGAAACCCCATGAAAGCCCTGCTCTGGATCGTGCTTATCGGCTGCCTGCTGGCCAACGTGTACTTGAACTTCCTGGTGGACGACGGCGGGACGGAGATCGCGCTGAGCGTCGTGGCCGGGCTCGGAGTGGTGGGGTCCGGACTGGGTTTATGGCTGCTGCGGAAGTCCCCGTCCTAGCAAACGGAAGTCCCCCTCCTGGCACACAGGGCTGGGACCTGGCGGGAGGCGCCGGGCAGGGCCATCGAGGGCCGTACGGGAGACCCCGTACGGCCCTCAGCCTTTCCGGCCGCCGGGTCGGTCCTCAGGCGGGCTGGAGCAGGTCCCAGCGGTTGCCGTACAAGTCCTCGAAGACGGCGACCGAGCCGTACGGCTCGTGGCGCGGCTCCTCCAGGAAGCGGACGCCGGCGGCCCGCATGCGCGCGTGATCGCGGGCGAAGTCGTCGGTATGGAGGAAGAAGCCGACCCGTCCGCCGGTCTGCACGCCGATGCTCGCGCGCTCGGTGTCGTCCTTGGCGCGCGCCAGCAGCAGGCACACGGAGGCCGCCGAGCCGTCCGAGCCGTCAGGACCACCGCCCGCGGAGGGGCGCGGGCGGACCACGACCCAGCGTGAGCCGTCGCCCCGCTCGGTGTCCTCGATCAGCTCGAAGCCGAGAGCCCGCGTATAGAAGGCGAGCGCCTTGTCGTAGTCGTCCACGACGAGGGTGACCAGGGCGATGTAAGGCATGTGACGTACGTTATACGTATGACCGGTGGCCAGCAAGAGTGGGTGAGGGAGGGGATGGCAGGATGCGGCCCGCCGCGTGGTGACCCGCTGCGACTAGCATCAGAAGTTGGGCGATCACCGGGACGGGCGATCACCCGACGAGCGGGCGGGAGGCGATGGTGTGGGGCTGTTCCGACGAGGGCCGAGGCGCGACAGCCGCGACGCGCCCCGGGACCTCGCGTTCCCCTTCTTCTCGGTCGACGAGGCCGCCCTCTTCCGCAGCCAGGTCCGGGAGGCCTTCGCCGAGCACGGCCTTGAGGTGACCCTCTACGCGGACCAGGTGACCGACAGCTCCGGCCGCCAGTTCGGGCTGGCCAATCTCGCCGCCGTCTGCCACCACGACGAGCGCGGCCCCCGCGTCTGGGGAGATCTGGCCCGGCGGCACGCGGGCATGGTGCTGCGCACGATGGACTCCCCGTCCGCCCTGGACACCCTGCCTCCCGAACAGATCCGGGCGCAGCTCTACCCCCGGGTGATCAGCGAGGACGGCCTCGACCCGCAGACGTTCGGCTATGCGCGCTCGGTCGCTCCCGGGCTGTACGAGGTGCTGGCCCTCGATCTCCCCGAGAGCGTCATGATGCTCACCGACGAGGCCCTGGAGCCGCTGGGCCGGCTCCAGCACCTCCGTGACCGGGCCCTGAGCAATCTCCAGGAGCTGCCCATCGAGGGGCACGAGACCGTCAAGGACTCCGACGGGATGCGCTTCGAGGTACTTCTCGGTGACTCCTTCTACACGGCCAGCAGGGTCCTGGTCCTGGACACCGTCGTACCGAGGATCACGGGCCGGCCGATCCCGCCGGACGGCGCGCTGGTGGCGATGCCCTACCGGCACCAGCTCGCCTTCCATGTCATCCACGACACCTCGATCATCCCGACGCTCAACGCCATGACCGCGTTCGCCGCCTCGGGGTACGAGGACGCCCCGGGGGCGGTGAGCCCGTATGTCTACTGGTGGCGCGCCGGCACGCTCACCCAGCTGAGCGCCAAGGACGGCGAGGGGCTGCGGATCGTCGTCGGGGACGACTTCCACGCGTTGCTGGAACGGCTGGCCCGCAAGGAGTCACCGGATGACCTCTGAGAAAGACATCCCGCGACATCCATAACATCCGTGAAATCTGTGAAATCCGGGACATTCGGGATGTCCGGGAACGGTATCCGGGTCCGTGAGAGATCGAGAAGGAGCACCTATGCCCACCACCGCCCCGCCGCCGCCCTTCACCGCTGACGACTACCGCGCCAGGATGGCCCGCGCGGCCGAGTCCGCCGCCGAGGCCGGACTGACGGGTGTGCTGATCGCGCCGGGCCCGGATCTGACGTATCTCACCGGGTACCGGCCGACCGCCGACACCGAGCGGCTCACGATGCTCGTCGTCGCGGCGGGCCAGGATCCGGTGCTCGTGGTGCCCACGCTGGAGGCGCCGGACGCGGCGCGCGCCCCCGGCGCCCCGGCGCTCACGCTGCGCGACTGGACGGACGGCACGGATCCGTACGGTGTGACGGCCCCGCTGCTCGACCGCGCGGGACGGTTCGGCGTCAGCGACAACGCCTGGGCGATGCATCTGCTCGGACTGCAACAGGCGCTGCCGGGCACCTCGTACACGGCGCTCACCGAAGCGCTGCCGATGCTGCGCGCCGTCAAGGACGCGCGGGAGCTGGACCGGCTCGCGGCCGCGGGCGCGGCGGCGGACGCCGCGTACGGCGAGATCCTGAAGGTCCGCTTCGCGGGGCGCCGGGAGCGGGACGTGGCCGCCGACCTCGCCGCGCTCCTTCTCGAACACGGCCATTCCCAGGTCGACTTCACCGTGGTCGGCTCGGGCCCGAACGGCGCCGATCCGCACCATGAGGCCGATGACCGCGTCATCGCCCACGGCGACATGGTCGTCCTCGACTTCGGCGGGCTCAAGTACGGCTATGGCTCCGACACCACCCGTACCGTCCATGTCGGCGAGCCCGACGCCGAGGAGCGGCGCGTGCACGATCTCGTACGTGAGGCGCAGCAGGCCGGGTTCGAAGCCGTCCGGCCCGGTGCCGCCTGCCAGGACGTCGACCGCGCGGCCCGCGCGGTCATCTCCGCCGCGGGGTACGGCGAGTACTTCATCCACCGCACCGGCCATGGCATCGGGGTCACCACCCATGAGCCGCCGTACATGATCGAGGGCGAGGAGCGTGCGCTGGTCCCCGGCATGTGCTTCTCGGTCGAGCCCGGTGTCTATCTGCCGGGGCGCTTCGGTGTGCGGATCGAGGACATCGTCACGGTCACGGCGGACGGCGGCCGTCGCCTCAACAACACACCGCACGAGATGGCGATCGTCGAATAGGTCACAGCCGCCGCGTGGCGACATATTCCGGGAGCGCGACGCGTTGCGCGGAAGAGGACTCCGCGTATCGGCGCGGTGATCGAGAGGAAGGAACGGACATGCGAGCGCTCCTGTACGACCCCGAGGCACCTCAGGGTTTCCGCCTCGGGGAGGCTCCCGAACCGGTTCCGACGGAGTCCCAGGCGCTGGTCGAGGTGCACGCGGTGTCGTTCAACTTCGGCGAGATCGCCTACCGGGAAGGGAGGCTGAGCCCGGGAGAGGTCTCCGGCTGGGACGCGGCGGGGGTCGTCGTACGGGCCGCGGCCGACGGTTCCGGGCCGTCGGCGGGGGAGCGCGTGGTGACCTTCGGCTGGACGGGCGCCTGGGCCGCGCTCCGCGCGGTGGAGACCGGTGAGCTGGCGGTCGTGCCGGACGGGGTGGACCTCGGCGCCGCGAGCGCCCTGCCCGTCGCGGGTCTCACCGCGCTCCAGGCGCTGCGGCGCCTCGGCCCGGTGGTGGGCCGCCGGGTGCTGATCACCGGCGCGTCGGGCGGCGTCGGTCGCTACGCGGTGCAGTTGGCCGCGCGCGCGGGCGCGCGGGTCGTGGCCTCGGTGGGCAGCCAGGCCCGTGGTGAAGGGCTGCGCGAGCTGGGCGCGGACGAGGTCGTCATCGGTCCGGAGAATGTCACGGCGCCCGTCTTCGGTGTGCTGGACAACGTGGGCGGCGCCCAACTGGCCGAGGCTTTCGCGAAGGTCGAGTCCGGCGGCTCCGTCCAGGCCATCGGCAAGGCATCCCTCCAGTCGACCGTCATCGACTTCGAGGCGGAGCGGCATCGTGGCGGACACCGGCGGATCGAGGTCTTCACCGTGGACGCGCCGATCGGGGCCGACCTCACCTATCTGGTGGGCCTCCTGGACCAAGGTCTGCTGGACCCGCAGATCGGCTGGCGCGGCTCCTGGGAGCGCGCGGCGGAGGCGGCGGAGGCGCTGCTCGGCCGCCGGGTCCGGGGGAAGGCCGTACTCGACGTCGTCCGTACCTGACGGCCCCGAACCCGGCCCCGAACCCGGCCCCGAACCCGGCCCCGAACCCGGTCTGGAACGTGGCCGTGAACCCGGGCTCGAACGTGGCCCCGAAGCCGGCCTCGAACGCGAACCCGGCCCCCGGGGCCGGGTTCGCGGCGCCCGAGCCGGAATCAGCCGTCCGTCAGCACCACGCACGACTCCGGCGGCAGCCGCAGCACGCCGTCCGCGCCCGGTGGCTCGGTGGGCTCCCAGGACGCCAGCACCCGGCCCGCGTTGCCGAGCGGGATCAGCGCGGGCTCGCCGGAGAGATTCACCGCGACCCGCAGATCGCCCCTCCGGTACGCCAGCCAGCGCGCCTCCTCGTCGTACGCCACCCGGATCGCCGCCAGATCCTGATCGGAGAGATCCGGTTGGGTGTGCCGGAGGGCGATCAGCTCGCGGTACCAGGCCAGCAGGCGCGCGTGCGGTTCCTTCCCGGCCTCGGAGCGGTCCAGACAGGAGCGTTCCCGCGTCGCCGGGTCCTGCGGGTCGGGGATGTCCCGCGCGGCCCAGCCGTGCGCGGCGAACTCCCGGCGCCTGCCGGTGCGTACGGCCTCGGCGAGCACCGGGTCGGGGTGGTCGGTGAAGAACTGCCAGGGGGTGGTCGCGCCCCACTCCTCGCCCATGAACAGCATCGGGGTGTGCGGCCCCGTCAGGACGAGGCCGGCGGCGCAGGCCAGCAGCCCGGGGGAGAGGGTGGCGGAGAGCCGGTCGCCGAGGGCGCGGTTGCCGATCTGGTCATGGGTCTGGGCGTAGCCGAGGAAGCGGTGGGCGGGTGTTCTCGTACGGTCGACGGGCCGGCCGTGCGTCCGGCCCCGGAAGCTCGAATACGTACCGTCGTGGAAGAAGACCCGGGTGAGCGTCTTGGCCAGCGCGGCCAGCGGCTCGCGCGCGAAGTCGGCGTAGTAGCCCTGGGATTCACCGGTGAGCGCCGAGTGCAGCGCATGATGGAAGTCGTCGTTCCACTGCGCGTGCAACCCGAGGCCGCCCGCCGCGCGCGGGGTGGTGGTGCGCGGATCGCCGAGGTCGGACTCGGCGATCAGGAACAGCGGTCGCCCCAGCTCGGCGGAGAGCGCGTCGACGGCCGTCGACAACTCTTCGAGGAAGGTCAGCGCGCGCCGGTCGGCGAGCGCGTGCACGGCGTCGAGCCGTAGCCCGTCGAGCCGGAAGTCCCGCAGCCAGGCCAGGGCACTGCCCAGCAGATACGCGCGTACCTCGTCCGAGCCGGGGGCGTCCAGATTGACGGCCGCGCCCCACGGCGTGTGGTGGGTGTCGGTGAAGTACGGGCCGAAGCGCGGCAGATGGTTGCCGGCGGGGCCGAGATGGTTGTGCACCACGTCGAGCACCACGCCCAGGCCCAGGCGGTGTGCCGCGTCGACGAAGCGCTTCAGCCCCTCGGGGCCGCCGTACGGCTCATGGACCGCCCACGGCGATACCCCCTCGTACCCCCACCCGTGGGTCCCGGGGAAGGGGCACACCGGCATCAGCTCGACATGGGTGATGCCCAGTTCGGCCAGCGGGGCGAGCCGTTCGGCCGCCGCGTCGAAGGTGCCCTCGCGGGTGAACGTACCGATGTGCAGCTCGTACAGAACCGCGCCGGGCAGATCGCGGCCCCGCCACGGCGTGTGCCACGCGTAGGCCGCCTGGTCGACGACGGCGCTCGGACCGTCGGGGCCGTCCGGCTGGCGGCGGGAGCGCGGATCGGGCAGTACGGGCCCGCCGTCGAGCGCGAAGCCGTACCGCGTACCGTCGGCGGCGGGCGCCTCGACGGTCCACCAGCCCGCCCGTGCCGGATCGCGCTCCATGGACAGTCCGGCGGGCCCGTCGTCCGCGAGCCGGAGTACGATCCCGTTCTGCGCCTGCGGCGCCCACACCTCGAACCGCACGGGTGGTTCCCCCTCGTCGTCGGCACTCTCACTGTCCAATGCTCTCCGCCACACGGTGACAAATTCCAGGGTGACAAGCGAGGCGGCGCGAGGCGCGGCGAAGGTGGTGAAGGGGTGGATGTGACCTGGTGCGCGTACGGAGTCCCGGGAACTCCGTACTGTCTGGACACCTCAGGTCCGTCGGCAGGACAATCACGTCTGTGACGTCCTCCTTCGAGTTCCACACGTATCCCGCGCGGCTCTCCGACGCCGAGCGCGACCGTGTCCTCGCGGTACTCCGGGAAGGCGCCGCGCAGGGCAAGCTGTCGCACGACACCTTCCTGCGCCGGATGGATCTGGCGCTGGCCGCCCGCAGGGCCGATGAGCTGAAGCTGCTCACCGCGGATCTGGAATCCGAAGGGCCGTGGTCCCGCCGGGTGTTCGGCACGGTGAGCCGGATGTCCGCGTTCTCGCAGCGGCTGCGCAGGGCCTGGCAGGCGGAGCGGCTGCCGAAGCTGCTGCTGCCTCAGCCCGGCCCGTATCCACTGCGGATAGGCCGTGATCCGGTCAACGGGCTCCGGCTCAGCCATGACACGGTCTCGCGGCTGCACGCCGAACTGAGCATGCAGGGCGGGCGATGGATCCTGCGCGATCTCGGCTCGACCAACGGCACGACCGTCAACGGACTGCGGGTGACCACGACGGTCGAGGTACGGGACGGGGATCTGGTGAGCTTCGGGACGATCGCCTTCCGGCTCGCCTCGCACTGAACGGGATCCCGCGGGTGAGAGGACGGACCCGGCCCGCCGTTCCGGTGGGGGCGGGGAACGGCGGGCCGGGCGCTTGGTGGTTCGGTGCCCGCGAGCGCGCGGGTCAGTGCACGGAGCAGGGCGATGCGGAGGCGGTGTCCGGCGGGCCTCCGGTGGCCACGTAACTGAAGGTGGTGGAGGCCCCGGCGGCCAACGAGCCGTTCCAGTCGGCGTTGTGGACCATCACGTCCTGGCCGCCGTAGGTGGCGTTGCCGTTCCAGAGACTGTCCACGCGCTGGCCGCTCGGCAGCGTGAACTCCACCATCCAGCCGAGGATCGGATGGCCGCCGGTGTTCTTCACCGTGACCTCCGTCTGATAGCCGCCCGACCAGGTGCCGGTGGTCGCGCGGGTGGCGGTGCAGGTGGCCGTGGGATCGGTGGGCGGGTCGGTCGGGTTCCCGGGGTCGCCGACACCGGTCACCTCGCCCTTGCCGCCGTCGAAGACCACATCGGAGCAGCTGTAGAAGGTCTCTTTGCTGTCCGAGCGCTCCCACACCATGTAGATGATGTGCCGGCCGGACTTTCCGCCGGGGAGGTTGCCGGTCCACTTGTAGGCGCCCTCCACCGTCCCGACGGGCCCGGTGACCTGCGGGTGGTCGACGGTCAGGAAGGGCGTCGGCTCCAGATCGGCCCAGCTGAAGGTCCTGGTGGGGTCGAACCCGTCCTTGGTGATGTAGACCCGGAACCAACCGGGGTGTGCCGCCCAGGCGTTGTACGAGAAGTCGAGCGACGCGCCCGAGGTCAGATGGGTCAGCGGCCAGTCGTTCCTGGCCAGGTCGAAGCCGGTGAACGTGGTGTTGCCGCCGCTGCACAACTGTCCGTCGGGGATGAAGCCCTGGGTCCGGCCGGCGCCGTCGGAGCGCAGTACGGAGAACCAGTTGTAGAGCGGGGTGGTGCCGCCCGCGGCGACGGCCGCGCGGCAGGCGGGGTTGATGGGTTTGATCTCACCGGTGCTGCTCAGGCCGTCCCTCCAGCACATGAACGTACGGCTGGCCGGCTGCATGGGGGTGCCGTGGGCGGAGGAGGTCCCGCTGTTGCCGACGACCAGCAGCAGGGCGGGGAGTACGGCGAGCAGGGCGAGGAGGACGGCTCTGCGGGGATGCGACAGCCATCGGGGCCGTCGTGGGGGGTGGTTCATCACGCGAGTCCCTTCGACGTGATCATGACAAATGAACGATGATTGGGAGCGCTCCCATCTCGAAACGTAGCGCGGGCGGGTCCCTCTGTAAACGCTTCGTGTGCGGAAAGGCCGCGCGGACGGATCGTCCGGCGGGCCCGTCAGTCGGCCGTAGTGTCCGGCGGGCCCGTCAGTCGGCCGTCAGCAGCGCCACCGGATACTGGTCCAGCAGCTCCGCGAGCCTCGGCGCGCCCGACACCTCACGCCCCGTCAGCACATCGCGCCAGCGGCCGGGCGGCAGCGCCAGTTCGGTGGAGCGCCACCCTCCGGAGCGCTCAAGTCCGTACGGCAGCCGGGTGGTTACCGTGATCACGCGCCCCGACCTGACGAAGGCCAGACAGTGCGAGGAGGCCGGGCCGGCCGCGGGCAGCGGGGCGTATGTCCCCGACTCGCCGAAGAACTCCGGCCGTTCACCGCGCAGCCGGAGCGCCGCCGTCGTGATCACCGTCTTGTCGTCCGGCGGCCCGGTCCTGAACGGTCGCCTGTTGTCCGGGTCCACCAGCGCGAAGTACGCGCGCTCCGTGCCCTGGTAGAGATCGGGCACCCCCGGCATGGTCAGCTGCACCAGCGCCGCGCCCAGCGCACTCGCCCGCGCGTACGGCGCCAGCGCACGGCTGAGCGCCGCGACCGTACGCCGTGCGGGACCGGCGGGGCCGGCCTCCACAAACGCGGCCACCGCCTGTTCGTACAGCGGCTCCGCCTCTGTCCAACTGGTGTGCAGCCCGGCCTCCCGTACGGACTTCAGCAGCGCGGGCACCATCCGCGAGCCCTCCGGGAGCACGCCCTCGGCGGCCGGGGTGAAGCCCACCGCCGTCTGCCACGCCTGCCAGGCCACCTGCGGATCGGGCGCCGGCGCGGGCACGGCCCCCACCACCCGCTCCAGCAACTCGTCCCAGCGCTCCGGGCACTCGGACAGGACGGCGATCCCGGCCCGTACGTCCGCGCTGCGCTTGGTGTCATGCGTGGTCAGTACGGTGCCGGTGGCCGGCCAGTCGCGCGCCAGCCGCGCGCAGTACGCGTGGAACCGCTCGGGGCTCACCGCGGGATTGCCCGGATCGCCGCCCACCTCGTTCGCGGAGATCAGCGGCACATAGCGGTAGAACGCCGTGTCCTCCACCGACTTGGCGCGCAGTGCGGACGCGGTCTGGGCGAAGCGCGCGCAGAAGGCCGTATGGTCCGGGCCCGTACCGAGCCTGCCGAGGGCCAGCTCCCGCACCACGTCCACGGCCGTCGCCTCCCGCTCCACCGGGAAGACCCTCTTCGCCTGCCGTGCCGCGTCCGCCGGGACCGCCGCCTCGGCCGCCTCGGGGCAGGGGCCGCCCGCCGTCGTGTAGGGGCGGTAGACGGGGACCCGTACCAGCAGCTCCCGGATCGCGGTGCGCAGCGCCCACGGCGCTTGGTCGCGCAGTGCCGGGTCGGCGGCGCAGACGCGCTGCGCCATACGGACCAAGGTGGAGATCTCGGCGGCCAGTTCATGGAAGACGACCTTGTACGCGGCCCGGCGTACCGTCCCCTCCCAGTAGCCGCCCCGGTCCCCGACGGGCGCGGCGACCTCGCGGTAGCGCACCTCAAGCGCCTCGGCGCCCACCGGGTCCGTGAACACCCCGTCGACATGGCGCAGCGCGTCATATCCGGTGGTGCCCGCGACCGGCCACCCCGCGGGCAGTACCTCGTCGTCGGCGAGGATCTTCTCCACGACCGTCCAGCACTGCCCGGCCGTCGCCTCGTGCAGTCGGCGCAGATACTCCTCCGGGTCCGCGAGACCGTCCGGGTGGTCGATACGCAGCCCCTGGACGACTCCGTCCCGTACCAGTTCGATGATCTTGGCGTGGGTGGCGGCGAACACCTCCGGATCCTCCACCCGCAGGCCGATCAGTTCGGAGATGGTGAAGAAGCGGCGGTAGTTGAGCTCGGTACGGGCCAGCCGCCACCAGGCGAGCCGGTAGTGCTGGGCGTCGAGCAGTTCGGGCAGCCCCAGGTGTTCGGTGCCGGGCGCGAGCGGGAAGCGCTGGTCGCCGTGGTGCAGCAGCCCGCCCTCGACGCTCAGCCCGCCCGCGTCCAGCTCCTCCCCGATCGGCCCGGCCAGCACGGGCAGCAGCAGCTTGCCGTCGCCCGCCGCCCAGTCGATGTCGAACCAGCGGGCGTACGGCGAGTCCCGGCCCTCGCGCAGCACCTCCCAGAGCGCCTTGTTGTGCCGGGGCGCGGCGGCCATGTGGTTGGGCACGATGTCGAGGACGATCCCGAGACCATGCTCGCGCGCCCGGCCGGCCAGCCGCCGCAGCCCCTCCTCGCCGCCCAGCTCGGCCCGTACGGTGGAATGGTCGACCACGTCATAGCCGTGCGTCGAGCCCGGTACGGCCTCCAGGACGGGCGACAGATGCAGATGCGAGACCCCGAGCGCGGCGAGATACGGGACGGCCTTGGCGGCGGCCGCGAACGGGAAGTCCGGCTGGAGCTGGAGCCGATAGGTCGCGGTGGGAGTCATACGATCGTACGTACCCCGCTTCTCGGTATCTGTGTCATACGGGATTCGTACGGGATCCGTGTCATACGCGGTCATGCGTGGTCACCCCAGAGAGCCGGGCGAGCCGGTCGAGCCCGCTGCCCCCGTCGACGCCGCTGGCTCCGCTGCCCCCGTCGACGCCGCTGCCCCCGTTGACTCCGCTGGCTCCGCTGATCCAGGTACCCGTGGCCGGTACAGGAACGGCGTCGTCGAGCTGAGCACCCTGAACCCGAGGCGCTCAAGGATCGGGCGGCTCAGGTCCGTCGCGTCGACATGGAGCAGGCGGTAGCCGCGCTCGGCGGCGATCCTGGCCCGATGGGCGACCAGGGCGCGGTAGAGACCGCGGCCACGCCAGTCCCGTACCGTCCCGCCGCCCCACAGCCCGGCGAAGTCCGCGCCCGGGGGCAGCTCCATCCGGGCCGCGCTCACGGGCGTGTCGCCCGCCATGGCGACGACCGCCACGACGGTCTCCGGGGCGGACGCGAGCTGCGCCGACAGCCGCTCCCGCAGCCATGTGCCGTCCGTCCCGAACGCCCGCTCGTGGACGTCCGCCAGCAGTTCCGCGCCCGCCGCGTCGGTCACGGTGAGCAGCCGTACACCGTCGGGCAGAGCGGGCTCGTCGGGCGCGTCCCCTGTCTCCCGGACCATCAGCGCTTCGCTGGCCCCGGGGGTGAAGCCGGCCGCGCGGAGCCGGTCGGCGAGGCCGACGGGCCGGTCGTGGGCGTACAGCTTCCACTCGAACTCACGCCCGAGCGAGGTGAAGTGCGCGATCTGCGCGGCGATCGCCCCGGCGGCCGTGTCCTCGGTCAGCTCCGACCAGAGGACACCGTGCCAGTCGTGCGCCGCGCCTGACTGGCGGACGACCTGCCCCACCCGTTCGACCCGGACGCCGGGGCCGTCGGGCCGCGCGTCCCGCCGTATCCGCCGGTCGAAGGCGGCCAGTTCCGCATCGTGATCCATCCGGCCACTGGAACATCACGGGGGCGGCGCGGCAACCGGGTTTCCCGTACGCGCCGCCCCTCGGTACGGATCCGGGTTCCGGCCGGGATCCGGATCCCGGCCGGGACCATCCGGAGTACGGGGCCCTACGCCGGTCGCATCAGCACCGTCAGGCTGCGGCCGATCATCGTGATCCGCTCACCGCCGTCGACCTTCTCGCCCTGCCCCGGAGTCACTCCCTCGGGCCGGGCGGTGTCCACCATGATCCGCCAGTGCTCGCCGTGGTTCACCGGCACCACGAACTCCAGCTTCTCCGCGCTCGCGTTGAACATCAGCAGGAACGAGTCGTCCGAGATCCGCTCGCCGCGCGGCCCCGGCTCCGAGATCGCGCCACCGTTCAGAAAGACCGTCATGGCCTTGGCATGCGCGGCCTGCCAGTCCTGCTGGGTCATCTCCTCGCCCTCCGGCGTGAACCACGAGATGTCCGACAGATCGTCGTGCGTCCCCTCCACCGGGCGCCCGTGGAAGAAGCGCCGGCGCCGGAACACCGGATGGTCGCGCCGCAGCCACACCATCGCCTGGGTGAACTCCAGCATGGTGGTGTCGGTCTCCACCCCTTTCTCCGGCCAGCGGACCCAGGAGACCTCGTTGTCCTGGCAGTACGCGTTGTTGTTGCCGCCCTGCGTACGGGCGAACTCGTCGCCGTGGCTGAGCATCGGGACGCCCTGCGAGAGCATCAGCGTCGCGATGAAGTTCCGCATCTGGCGATTGCGCAGCTCCAGGATCTCCGGGTCCTCGGTGTCGCCCTCCGCCCCGCAGTTCCAGGACCGGTTGTGGCTCTCGCCGTCCCGGTTGGACTCGCCGTTGGCCTCGTTGTGCTTCTCGTTGTACGAGACGAGATCGTGCAGCGTGAAACCGTCGTGACAGGTGGTGAAGTTGATGGAGGCCAGCGGCCGTCGCCCGTCGTCCTGGTAGAGATCGGACGAGCCGGTCAGCCGGGACGCGAACTCCGCCAGCGTCCTGGGCTCGCCCCGCCACAGGTCCCGCACGGTGTCGCGGTATTTGCCGTTCCACTCCGTCCACAGCGGCGGGAAGTTCCCCACCTGGTAGCCGCCCTCGCCCACGTCCCACGGCTCGGCGATCAGCTTCACCTGGCTGACCACCGGGTCCTGCTGGACGAGGTCGAAGAACGACGACAGGCGGTCCACCTCGTGGAACTGACGGGCCAGCGTCGCCGCGAGGTCGAAGCGGAAGCCGTCGACATGCATCTCGGTCACCCAGTACCGCAGCGAGTCCATGATCAGCTGGAGTACGTGCGGGCTCCGCATCAGCAGGGAGTTCCCGGTCCCCGTGGTGTCCGTGTAGTAGCGGGGATTCTCGGCGAGCCGGTAGTACTGCGCGTTGTCGAGACCGCGGAAGGAGAGGGTCGGGCCGAGGTGGTTGCCCTCCGCCGTGTGGTTGTAGACAACGTCGAGGATGACCTCGATCCCGGCGCGGTGCAGCGCCCGTACGGCCTGTTTGAACTCCAGGACCTGTTCTCCCCGGTCGCCCCAGGAGGCGTACGCGTTGTGCGGGGCGAAGAAGCCGATGGTGTTGTAGCCCCAGTAATTGCCGAGACTCGCGTCGACCAGCCGGTGGTCATTGACGAACTGATGCACCGGCATCAGCTCCAGCGCGGTCACGCCCAGCTCCGTCAGATGTTCGATCACCGCCGGATGGGCGAGTCCGGCGTAGGTGCCGCGCAGCTCCTCGGGCAGCTCCGGATGGAGCATGGTCAGGCCCTTCACATGGGCCTCGTAGAGCACCGTGCGGTGATAGTCCGTACGGGGCAGCCGGTCGTCGCCCCAGTCGAAGTACGGATTGACGACGACGGAGGACATCGTGTGGGGGGCCGAGTCCATGTCATTGCGCGAGTCCGGCTTGCCGAAGTGGTAGCCGTACACCGACTCACCCCAGTCGATACTGCCGCTGATCGCACGCGCGTACGGATCGAGAAGCAGCTTGGCGGAGTTGCAGCGGTGACCGCGCTCCGGCTCATAGGGGCCATGGACCCGGAAGCCATAGCGCTGACCGGGCATGATGCCCGGCAGATAGGCGTGCCGTACGAAGGCGTCCGTCTCGCGCAGCTCCACCGCCGTTTCTGAACCGTCGTCGTGCAGCAGGCACAACTCGATTCGGCCGGCGACCTCTGAGTAGACCGCGAAGTTGGTACCGGCGCCGTCGTACGTGGCGCCGAGGGGATACGTCTGTCCCGGCCAGACCTGCATAGATACGACTCTTCCATTTCTGATCCGGGTGCTGCGGGCCTCTTGAGAGGCCACGTGCCTGGATGGGGCGGCCTCTGAGCCAGATCTTCCCCGAAAGAAGGGCAACCACCTAGGAACCCGATGGGTTCTTGCCTCTTCTTGCCGGTTCTCGGCCGGGGCGGCGCCGGGGACGCGGCCCGGCGTCAATCCGGCGTGACGGGCCGTCGCCGGGATCGCCGCGAGGGCCCCGGCGGACCCGCGCGCCCCACGGCGCCCCGGCGGACCCGGGAACGGACCAGGTCCAACCGCTATGAATCACCTCACTCCGGCCGATCTCGGCGCCAGGAACAAGCCTCACGATTAAGGGAGTTGGGAAAGGAGCCTGTGCATCCTGCTGCACCGCCTCCGGGATGCGGAGTACCCTTCCTTGATCGTTGAAGGGGAGAGAAGGCGGTGCGCGGGTGAGCTCGGGAGGGCTGGAGTTGCCCCCTGGTGACGCGGGTCATACGGGGGAATCCGGTGACATCCCGCCCGGAGCGGTCTCCCTCGCGCGACCGATGGAGATCGGGGCGGAACTGGAGTGGGGCGCGGACGCCTGGAGCGAAGTGCGCACGCGCGCACAGCGTGCCGGGCGCGCCTATATCTGGCTGAATCTCGTGGAACAGCGGCTGCGCGCGGTGGTCGCCGCGGTCCTGCGGCCCATCTATGAGCCCGTGCACGGCGAGGAGTGGGTGGTCGCCGCCGCCGGACCCGCCGGGCAGGAGTGGGTGCAGCGGGCCGTCGCCGTACGGGAGGTGTCGCGGCGCAAGGGGTATCTGCTCGACCCGGCCGACGACAACGTCCTGAGCTTTCTCACCCTCCCACAGCTGCGTGAGCTGATGGTCCAGCACTGGCCCTGCTTCGAACCCTATTTCGACGACCGCCGGGACGTGGAACTGGCGCTGGACGAGCTGGAGGTCGCGCGCAATGTCGTCTCCCGCAACCGTGCGCTCAACGAGACGGTCCTCGCCCAGGCGGAGCGGGCCTCGGCCAAGCTGCTGGAGATCCTGGGCGGCGGCAGCGGGGTGCCCTCCGCGGCGCGGCTCCGGGTCGACGCGGTGGAGGACCTGGTCGGCGACCGGTACGCGGACGTGGTCTCCGTACACCCCGATCGGGTGAGACTGCAACGGCAGATTCCCGCCGAGGATCTGTTCGGCGGCGCCCGGCGTGTCGACGCCATCGGGATCGGTCTGAATCTGCTCGTACAGAACTTCTCCGGACGGCGGCTGATCCGGCTGGCCGAATCGGGCTGCCGGATACGGCTGGTCTTCCTGAACCCGGCGAGCAGCGCCGTCAAGCGCAGGGAGCGCGAGCTGGGGCTCAAGAAGGGCGAGCTGAGCCGGTCGGTGGAGATGAACATCCTTCATATGCGCCGGGTGCGCTCCAAACTGCGTGATCCGGGCGCCTTCGAGATCCATGTCTTCGACGAGACCCCACGCTTCACCGCGTATCTCGTCGACGGGGACGGGTCCGACGGTCTGGCCGTCGTCCAGTCCTATCTGCGCCGGGCCCGGGGCATGGAGGCGCCGGTACTGGTGCTGAGGGGCGGCGGGCGTGAGGTGGTGCGCGCGGGGCAGGACTCGGAGCACGGTCTCTTCCAGACCTACCGCGAGGAGTTCGAGGCGGTCTGGGCCGACTCCAGGCCGGTCTCCTGAGCCGCCGTCTGAGCCAGGAGCCGGGAGCCGGGAGCGGGGGCCGGGAGCCAGGAGCCGCGGCCGACGGCCGGGAGCGGGAGCCGGCAGACGGAGCGCGTGCCAGGGCACTGTCAGTGGTGCGTGGCAGGGTGAATGTCCAACGGGGGAAGCACCACCGCACCATGAGGGAGGGCCACGATGACTTGGCATGGGGATTCACTGGTCGGTTTCGATCTGGAGACCACGGGCACCGAGCCGCTGGAGGCACGGATCGTGACGGCCGCGGTGGTCGAGGTGCGGGGCGGTGAGGTGGTACGGCAGCGGACGTGGCTGGCCGACCCGGGCATCCGGATCCCCGCCCAGGCGTCCGCGGTGCACGGCATCAGCAGCGAACGGGCCGCGGCGGAGGGGCGTCCCGCACCCGAGGTGGCCGGGGAGATCGCCGGGATCCTCGGTGAGTACTGGACGCGCGGGGTGCCCGTCGTGGCGTACAACGCGCCGTTCGATCTGACCCTGCTCTCCGCCGAGTTGCGCCGGTACGGACTGCCGCCGCTGGGGCCGGTCGGGCCGGTGATCGACCCGTATACGATCGACCGCGCCGTCGACCGTTACCGCCGGGGCAAGCGCACGCTGGAGGCGGTCTGCGCGGAGTACGGCGTGGTGCTCGACGCCGCACACGAAGCGGGCGCGGACGCGCTGGCGGCGGTCCGGGTGGCCACGGCGATAGCGGAGCGGCATGCCTCGGTGGCCGGGCTGACCCCGGCTCTGCTGCATGAGCGTCAGATCGGCTGGTACGCCGAGTGGGCGGCCGACTTCCAGAAGTTCCTGCGGAAGAAGGGCGACGCGGAGGCGGTGATCGACAGGGTCTGGCCGCTGCGCGATCCGGCGACCGAGCCGTCGGCCCGGGCGACGCCCTGACTCAAGAGGGCTCCCCGGTACGTTTCCGTACGGGGGAGCCCCTTCGCCCCACGATCACACCTACGGGACGCCGCTCCCAGACAGAGGTCTCGCCTGCCCCGTCAGTGCGCGGCGATCTGCTGGAGGGCCGCCCCCTGGTAGCGGGCACCGGCGTTCCAGAGGATGAAGGAGTTCATCTTGTTGGCCGCCGCCGCCTTGATCTGTTCGGCCACCTGGGTCGGCCCGTACTTGCTGCCCATCGAGAAGTCCTGGAGCCACGGGACGATCTCGGTCTGGGTGCCCTTCGCCAGGCGGCGGAAGTCGGCGAGCGAGCGCTGCACGATCGCGTACGGGGCGGTGTCGGGGTTGGCGACGCCGTACTCTCCCGGCCCCCAGTGCGACGGGTAGACCATCGGCGCGATGTAGTCGGTGACCTTGACCAGGGCCGGGATGTCCTGGGCGATCTCCTTGGGCCGGGTCGCGGCTATGCCGAAGACCGAGACACCGAGGTACTTGCCGTGCGGGCGCATCGCGATCCGGGTGTCGCCGACGAACGAGGTGATGGACTGCTCGGGCGTCGCGGACCCGATGCCCGGGAAGCGCATCTTCGACAAGGGGCCGTCGGGGCGGCGCACATAGTCGTAGAGGACATCGTCGAAGCCGAGCTGAGCCGCCTCCACGGCGAGGTCCTGGTTGTACTTGCGGACCGTGGGGTCGGCGAAGTTGGTGAAGGCCAGGTTTCCGTAGTGGCCGCCGCCCGCGTACGCCCCGCCGTCCGGGGTCTGCACGACCTGGTCGCGCTTGCCGGCCTTCCAGGCCGCCGTGGCGAGCTTGGGGTCGCGGAAGGCGACGATGCGGCCGATGACCTGGGCGCCGGCGGCGTGGATCTCGGCAATGGCCTTACGAGCGTCGTAGTAGCCCTTGGCGGCGCCGATCTGACGGGCCAGCGCCACCTGGGAGGCGTACCCGACCTCGCCGTCCTCGTCCTTGATGTCCAGTTCCACGGCGTTGAGCTTGCCGCTGCGGACCAGGGCCATGACGTTGGTGCGCAGGGTCTTGTCGCCCCAGCCGATGGCGGTGATGTGCGCGGCACGGATCATGGGGCGACGGCCCCGGGTCGACACGGCCTTGGCGGTGAGGTTTCCGGCGCGGTCCACAGCGGTGATGTTCACAGAGGGAGTGCCCTTGGGAACCGTGATCTTGAAGGCACCGCCCTTGTCGAGGGGAACTTCCTTGCCGTCGACGCTCACCTTGGCGTCGGTGGAGGCCTTACCGGTGACAACAACGGGGTCGTTCGCGTTCTTGATCTCGGGGTCGGTCACCTTCAGGTCGGGAGCGGTGGTGTCCACGGTGAAGGCCACGACCTCGCGGTACGAGGCGAAGGGGAGACTGCTCTCGCCCTCCACCACCAGGGTGTGCTTGCCCTCGGTCAGACGCGGGAGGCCGAGTTTCAGCCGGGCGCCCTCAGGGGTGATCGGGACCGCCGTGCCATCGAGGGTGACGCGCACCTTGTCCTTGCTGCCGGCTTCCCCGGCGTCGAGGTAGGCGCTGATCTGTGCGGCCTTGCGCGCGTTGAGGACGGCGCCATCGCTGAGACCCTGCACGTCCGGTCCCGGCGCGAGGAAGGTCCAGGCCCCGACGCCGGCTCCGGCCAGTGCGAGCGCCACGGCCGTCGCTATCAGGGCGCGTCGGCGGGCCGGACGGTGGGGACGGTAGGAGGAGGGAGAGCGGGATATGTGTGTCGTGGCCATCATGACGCCCTTCGTGCTGTGGCCGGGGGTTGGTTCCTCCATTGCTTGCCGCACCGGCGTGTCGGCGCTCCTGTTCTGACGGGATTTCACACGAACGGCCGCGCTCGGCCCCGGCGTGGTGACTGCGCCATCCAGGGGACGGTGCGGTACGGGGGCTCCCGCCGCCGGTAGGGATGGCGCGACACATTCGCCTTGGAGGTCCCTCATGCGTCACCCGCTCGTCCCGCTCTGCGCCCTGGCAGGCGCCGCCCTGCTCGCCTCGGGCTGTTCCCCGGGGTCGTCGTCAGCCGGTGGTCAGTCGGCCGCCTCGGCCGCGATGGCCAGCCCCGTCGCCGCGAAAGCCCCGGCGGAGGTGGGCGCCGACGAACTCGGCCAGGTGCCGGTCCTGATGTACCACCAGCTCACCGCGAAACCGGCCAGCGTCTACGACCGGACCCCGGCCGATTTCCGGGCCGAGCTGGAGCGCCTCGCCCGGGAGAAGTACGTGCCGGTCACCGCCCGGGACTTCCAGACGGGCCATATCGACATCCCGGCCGGAATGCACCCGGTGGTCCTCACGTTCGACGACTCGACCAACAGCCAGGTGAGCCTTGACGCGAACGGCAACCCGGCGCGGGACTCGGCCATCGCCATCCTGGCGGAGACGGCGAAGAAGCACCCCGAGTTCAAGCCGGTGGGGACCTTCTTCGTCAACGCGGACGCCTTCTCGGCCACCGGTCCCGCCAAGGCGCTCAAATGGCTGAAGGATCACGGGCACGAGATCGGCAATCACACCGACCGCCACCCGAATCTGGCCTCCCTGGACCAGGCGGGCGCCGCGCGGGCCATCGTCGGCGGACAGCAGGCGATCGTGAAGGCCGCGCCCGGGACCAAGGTCACCTCCCTCGCGCTGCCCTTCGGGGCCATGCCCAAGCCGCCCGAGGTCGCCGCGAAGGGAACGGGCTACCGCAACGAAGGCGTGTACCTCGTGGGCGCGAACCCATCCGTCTCGCCGTTCGCCAAGGACTTCAAACCCGGCGCGATCCCACGGATCCGCTCGGCGGGCCCCAAGGACGCGGACGCCGAGTTCGGTTCTTCGCGATGGCTGGACAAGCTCGCCGAGGGGAAGAACTGGTACGTCTCGGACGGGGACCCGAACACGATCTCCTTCCCCAGTGCCTCGCAGGACAAGGTCGCGCCGGCCTTCGCCAAACAGGCCAAGCCCTACTGACAAGCAGGCCAGGCCCTGCCAGGACGTGGTGCGGGCGTCCCGCCGCGTCGTCCAGTGTGCGTACGCCCGGAGCGTCGCGCGCACTGGACGGCGTTCTCCTCCCGCTGTGTCATCCGCCGGATGCCGGGATTAGGTCCTGTCCGACCGGACAGGACCTAGCCGCGGCCCGTGGCCGGGGGACCGGTCGAGCCGGTCAGAACGGGTACCAGCGGACCTCGGGATCGTCGGCGCGCAGCGAGGCGACCCGGCGGCGGAACTCCTCCAGAGCCTTGGGGTTGGCCGGCGCGTGCTGGGCCACCCAGGCGCAGCTGGCCGTCTCGCGGGCGCCGCGCAGAACCGGGCAGCCCGGCCATTCGCGTACGTCCCAGCCGTAGACCGCCGTGAAGGTGTCGTACGCCTCGGCGGGCAGCCCGTACCGGTCGCGGGAGAGCGCCATGACCACCAGATCGTGTTCTCTGAGGTCCGACGAGAAGGTCTCCAGATCGACCAGGACGGGGCCGTCCGGGCCGACATGGACATTGCGCGGCAGCGCGTCACCGTGGATCGGGCCCATCGGGAGCCGGGGGACGAGTGTGGCCGCGGCCTCGGCGAAGCCGTCGCGCCGGCCACGCAGATAATCGGCGTCGGCCGGGTCGATCGCGTCCCCGGCCATCCGCAGCCAGCGCTCGACACCACCGAGGAGTTCCCGGCGGGGGAGGGTGAACAGCGACGGGTCCGGGGCGGGCAGGGCGTGCACCAGCCGCAGGAGGGACGCCAGATCGCCGGGCCCGGCGGGCCGTACGGCGGCGGGCAGCCGGTGCCAGAGTGTCACCGGATGGCCCTCCACCGACCGTGCCTCCGGCTCGGCCGCCCGTACGGCCGGAATGCCGGACTCCGCGAGCCATGACGCGAGGGCGACCTCGCGGCGCGCCCGCTCCAGCAGCTCGGTGTGGTCCGTCGCGTCCCGGCCGATCTTGACGACCACCTCGGCCGTCGCGAATACCGCGTTCTCCCCCAGGGCCAGCAGTTCCGCGTCCCGCGGCAGCCCCGTCGCGGCCAGGATCTCCCGCGCCCGCGCCTCGTCCATCAATGGCTCACTTGTCTCTGGTGATCACACCTGTGGTTGTTCCTGTCCGGCGAAGTCTCGCATCCATGCCGGTTCGCCCCGGAAGGAGGAGGGACGACCCCGCGCCTGAATTGAGTTGCACGAGACGTATCGTCTCGTCTACGGTCGTGCCATGACCGCATCGAAGCGTGCCCATATCGCCATGTTCTCCATCGCCGCCCACGGGCATGTGAACCCGAGCCTGGAGGTCATTCGGGAACTGGTCGCCCGGGGCCACCGCGTCAGTTACGCGATCCCCGCCTCCTTCGCCGAGAAGATCGCGGCCACCGGCGCCGAGCCGGTGATCTACACCTCCGTGCTGCCCGGCCCCGACGACGATCCCGAAGCCTGGGGCACGGAGCTGATCGACAATCTGGAGCCGTTCCTCGACGACGCCATCCAGGCGCTGCCCAAGCTGATCGAGGCGTTCGAGGACGACAGGCCCGATCTGGTACTCGGCGACACCACGGCCTATCCGGCGCCCCTGCTCGCGCACCGCTGGGGCGTTCCCTACGTCCAGTTCTCGACGCACATGGTCGCCTGGGAGGGGTACGAGAAGGAGGTCGCCGAACCGATGCGCGCGCAGCTCGACTCCACCGAACGCGGCAGGGCGTACCGCGCGAGGTTCCAGGAGTGGCTGGACGGGCACCACATGGACCACACCGACCCGGACCGGCTGATCGCCAGGCCCGCCCAATCCCTCGTACTGATCCCCAAGGCGCTCCAGTACAAGGCCGAGACGGTGGACGAATCCATCTACACCTTCGTCGGGGCCTGTCAGGGGGAGCGCGCGGAACAGGGGGAGTGGCGGCGGCCCGCCGGGGCGGAGCGGGTGCTGCTGGTCTCGCTCGGTTCGGCCTTCACCAAGCAGCCCGCCTTCTACCGGGCGTGTGTCGAGGCGTTCGGCGATCTGCCCGGCTGGCATGTCGTCCTACAGATCGGCGCGTATGTCGACGAGGCCGAGTTGGGCGACGTACCGGCCAATGTGGAGGTGCACCACTGGGTGCCGCAGCTCGCCGTACTCAAGCAGGCGGACGCGTTCATCACCCACGCGGGCGCCGGCGGCAGCCAGGAGGGTCTGGCGACGGGCACGCCGATGGTCGCGGTGCCGCAGGCCGTCGACCAGTTCGGCAACGCCGACGCGCTGGTCGCGCTGGGCGTGGCGCGTCGTCTCGACACGGAGAGCGCCACCCCCGAGGCGCTGCGCGCGGCGGTCCTCGCCGTGGCCTCGGACCCCGAAGTGGCCGACCGGCTCGGGGAGATCAGGCGTGAGATGGCGGCGGAGGGCGGTACGCGACGGGCGGCGGATCTGATCGAGGAGGCCCTGCCGAAGGGCGTGGCCTGAGCGGCGCGTCCGCGGGCACCCCGAACAGGCTGCTCACGATCGTCGAGTGGCCGGCACGCCCATACGTCCCGCACCCCTCCGGCACGTCCGGCGGCCGTCGCGCCCTCCCCACCGAGTGCGGCGGTCGCCGCGCAGCGCCGCTCCCGCCGCCCGCCGCGCCTGTCGGGTCCTGCCCGGACAGGACCTACGACCCGCCCGCGCCGGGCCCCCACGCGCGGCCTCCCGTCCTATCGTGTGCTCATGACCACGACGTACGCCGCACTCCTGCGCGGGATCAATGTGAGCGGCCACAGACGGGTCCCGATGGCCGACCTCCGCGAGCTGCTTTCGGAGCTGGGCCACGGTGATGTCCGTACCTATCTCCAGAGCGGCAACGCCGTCTTCACCAGCGAATCGGACGACGAGAGCGCCCTCGGCGCCGCTCTGGAGCGCGCCATCGAGCGGCGCTTCGGGTTCACCGTCGACTGTCTGGTGCGCGGCGCCCCGTATCTGCGGGCCGTCACCGAGGCCTGCCCCTTCCCGGCACAGGCGCTGGAGGGCAGGCAGCTCCATCTCACCTGCTTCTCGGAACCGGTGGGTCCCGAGCGGCTCGCGTCGCTCGACCCGGCCGCGTTCCTCCCCGAGGAATTCCGGCTCGGCGACCGCGCGCTGTATCTGTACGCGCCGGACGGCGTCGGCCGCTCGAAGCTCGCCGCGGCGCTGGCCAGGCCCGCCCTGTTCAAGGGCGTCATCGCCACCAGCCGGAACTGGAACACCGTCCTCAAGCTGGTGGAGCTCACCCGTGGCTGACCGAACGTCCGCGATCTCCGCCGCCATCCGGGCCGAACTGCGGCTGCTCGACCGGGCGGTACGGTCCTCGCCCGTCCTGCTCGCGGAGCTTCTTCACCCGGACTTCAGGGAGTTCGGCGCCTCCGGCCGGGAGTGGGACCGGGCCTCGGTCATCGCCCTGCTCACCCAGGGCGGCGCCCCGGCGCCCCCGCCGATCACCACCTCCAAGATGCGGGGCGTGCGGCTCGCGCCCGACGTGGTGCAGCTGACCTACGACAGTGACTCCAACGGCCGCCGGGCGCACCGCAGTTCACTGTGGCGGCTGACCGATGACGGCTGGCTGCTCTTCTTCCACCAGGGCACGCTGTTCGACTAGGACAGGACCTAGGCCAGGCCTAGGGTGTGTCCGGTTCGCGCCTGGTGGCGCCCGGCGCCGTACGGCCGACCCGTTCGGCGCGCGCCGTCCACCGGCCGTCCGTACGGGAGATCCGCACCGGATGGCCGAAGCAGGTGCTGACCCGGTCCGTCGTCAGCACCTCGTCCGCGAGCCCCGCCCCCACACACCGCCCCGCGCGCAGCAGCATCGCATGGGTGGTGGAGGCGGGCAGCTCCTCCAGATGGTGGGTGACCAGCATCGTCGCCAGCTCGGGGTGTTCCAGCCGCAGCGCGTCCAGACTGCTGAGCAGTTGCTCGCGCGCGGCGAGATCGAGGCCGGTGGCCGGCTCGTCGAGCAGCAGCAGCCTCGGCCGGGGCATCAGCGCGCGGGCGATGAGCGTACGGCCCCGCTCACCCTGCGAGAGCGTCGGCCAGCGCGCCTCGCCCTTGCCGGCCATCCCCAGCATGGTCAGCAGCTCCCCGGCGCGCTCACGCTCGCGCGGGGTGGGGGACCAACGGGGCACCGGCTCCACGGAGTTCGTCAGCCCGGTCAGTACGACATCACGGACCCGCAGCGGTGAGCGCAGCGGATGGCGGGGATTGACATGACCGAGCCGGGCGCGCAGCTGTCGCAGATCGACCCGGCCGAGGGACTCTCCCAGGATCTCGACCGTTCCGCGCGTGGGGTGCGTGACCGCGCCCACCATCCCCAGCAAAGTGCTCTTCCCCGCGCCATTGGCGCCGAGCAGGGCCCAGTGCTCCCCGCCGCGTACGGTCAATGAGACCGAGTCCAGCAGCAGCTTCCCTTCGCGGACGACATCGACGTCTTTGGCGCGTACCACGGTGGCCGCGGTGGTCATACGTCTGTGCTCCCTGTTTCCGGCAGTCGGTGGCCATGGACCGACTGGAACCAGGGGCAGAGGCGCGAGACCGTGGGGCCCGCGCGAACTCGACACCGCCGCCGAGGTCCGGTCGAGGAGGGGGAAGCGGTTCTGCACCGAGGCGATCCCGGTCGGGGAGAGCGCCCGCTCCAGCTGGTCGGCGGTGATGGTGTTCGGACCGATGTTCCGGATTCTACTCCCGGGCCGCGGCTCGTCCGGAGCCCCCGGCCGCTCCGCCGGCGCCCGCCCAGGGCGTGGCCCGGACAGGGCGGCGGGGCGCCGTCACCTCCGGGAGGACTCCGCGGGGCCGGCGAGGTCGACGATGTCGTCGGAGGCCACGTCATGCAGCCGGATGGCCAGATCCTCCAGCGCGCGGCTGGCGGCCAGTTCGTCGCCTATCTCGGGTACGGTCCGGTCGATCGGATTGCGCCGGGCCATGCCTCTGCCCGCGAGGCGTGAGGTGTCCCGGGTGGTCAGGACGGCATCGGCCTTGGTTTCGTTGCCCTCTTCCGTGATGTGGATTCGTACGGTCCATTCCTTGGATTCCATGGCTATCACCCTTCCGCTCTTCCGAGTCTCCGCACGGATGAGCGCCATGGATAGGGCCGAACGGTACCGCCGGGTATGGGCCGGACCGTGACGGACAGGGGCGGTGTGACTCCGTGACGTGGCTGCGCCGGGCGGGCCGGCGGCATGACGCGTTGGCTATGCCGGGCGGGCCAGCGGCGCGCGGCGTTCCGGGGCCGATGCCCTCTCGTCGTAGCGGCACAGCAGCAGTCGCGCCAGCTCGGGGGCCGCGCCCAGCACCCCGGCCAGTATCTGCGCGCCGCCCTCCCGGGCGCCGGCCGCGATGCGGTCGGGCAGGAAGCCGGGGGCGATGACATACGGGGCCACGGCGACGCGTCGGGCGCCCTCCGCGCGCAGCGCCCGCACCGCGTCCTCGGTGCGGGGCAGTGATGCGGAGGCGAACGCAGGCCGCACGGCGCACCAACCGGTGTGCCGCCACTCCCGCGCGATTTCAGCGATCACTGCGATCGCCTCCGGGTCCGAGGAGCCCGCCGAGGCCAGGACGATCCCGGTCGAGCCCTTGTCGGCGGGGGAGAGCCCCGCCTCGTACAGCCGCCGCTCCAACGCGTCCGTCAGCAGCGGCGAGGGACCGAGCACCTCGGCCTGCCGGACCCGCAGCCGCGGATGGCGTGCCGACGCCTCGCGCAGCACCGCCGGGATGTCGGACTTGGCGTGGAAGGCGCGCGTCAGCAGCAGCGGCAGGGCGATCACGTCCCGTACGTCCTCCAGCGCCAGCCGGTCGAGCAGCTGGGGCACGGACGGGGCGTTGAAGTCCAGGAATCCGGTTTCCACGCGCAGCCCCGGCCGCAGCGATCGCAACCGCCCGGCCAGGGCGTGCACGGTCGCGGCATGCCGGGGGTCGCGGCTGCCGTGGGCGATGACCAGCAGGACAGGAGGGTGCGCGTGGCGCGTGGGCCGCCCGCGGTCCGCGGGATGGATGTGGTGCGTGGGATGTGTGCGGTGCATGGGATCAGCTCTTCACCAGCAGACCGCGGCCGCGCAGCACCCGCCGCTCCAGCGGACTGAAGATCAGCAGGTCGATGGCGATACCGACGATCAGGATCAGGAAGATGGCGAGGAACACCATCGGCATACTGCCGACCGTACGGCCGTTCTCCAGCAACTGCCCGAGGCCCACGCCGAGGTCGGGTGAGGACGCGATGATCTCCGCGGCCATCAGCGAGCGCCAGGAGAACGCCCAGCCCTGCTTCAGTCCGGCCAGATAACCGGGCAGCGCGGCCGGCATGACGATGTGCCAGGTACCGCGCAGCCCGGTGGCGCCGAGCGTACGGCCGGCCCGCAGGAAGAGCGGTGGCACCTGATCGACCCCGGAGACCAGACCGTTGGCGATCGAGGGGACCGCGCCGAGCAGGATGACCGCGTACATCATCGAGTCGTTGAGCCCCAGCCAGATCACGGCCGGCGGCACCCAGGCCACCGACGGCAGCGACTGGAGGCCGGAGAGGATCGGGCCGATGGCCGCGCGGACGAACTTCACCCGGGCGACCAGCAGTCCGAGCGGTGTGCCGATCACCAGCGCCAGCAGGAAGCCCAGCAGACCGCGCGACACACTGGTCCAGATATAGCCGAGCAGCGTGCCCTGCGCCCAGGCGTCGGACACCTCGCCCCACACCGCCCCGGGCGAGGGGAGCTTGTAGTCGTCGGTGACCTTGGCCCAGACCAGGATCTGCCACACCACCAGCACCAGCGCGATGGCGATGACGGGCGGCAGCACCTTCTGGACGAGCGTGTGACGCAGTGGTGGACGCCCGGTCTGTACGGTGTCCAGCGCGTCGAGTCCGGCCTCCAGACCGGCCATGTCGCCATGCGGCGAGCCACCGTGCGGCGAGGCGCCCTCCGACGAGGAGTCCTCCGCCGATGGGCCCTTCGGCGACGTGCCCTGCCGCGTCGTCTCAGTGCTGGCCATGTCGGCGGATCTCCCCACGCAGTTCTTCGGTGATCTCGACGGACAGCTCCGCGACGGCGCTGTCCTCGATACGGCGCGGCTGCGGGATGTCCACCCGCCACTCGCGGGCCACCCGGCCGGGGCGCGACGACAGCAGCACGACGCGCTGCGCGAGCCGTACCGCCTCGCGCACATTGTGTGTGACGAAGAGGACCGACAGACTCGTCTCCCGCCAGATCCGGGTCAGCTCGTCGTGCAGGACATCCCGGGTGATCGCGTCCAGCGCCGCGAACGGCTCGTCCATCAGCAGCAGTTGACTGTCCTGCGCGAGCGCGCGGGCCAGCGCGACCCGCTGCCGCATCCCGCCGGACAGCTCGTGCACCCGCTTGCCGTACGAGCCGCCCAGCCGTACGAGACCGAGCAGCCGCTCCGCCTCACCCCGCCGCTCCTGCTTGGGCACCCCGCGCAGTCGCAGCGCCAGTTCGATGTTCTTGCCCGCGGTCAGCCACGGGAACAGCGCGTGCTCCTGGAACATCAGGGCGGGCCGGCCGCCAGGGGTCTCGATGGACCCGGCGGACGGCCGGTCGAGCCCGGCGACCAGATTGAGCAGGGTCGACTTACCGCATCCCGAGGCTCCCAGGAGGGTGACGAACTCGCCCGGTGCGACATCGAGCGTGATGTCGTCCAGGACGAGCTGCTGCCCGGCCGGTGTCACGAAGGACTTCGAGACATGCGCGATACGGGCGGCGTGGTCCACCGCCGGGGTGCTTTCGGCGGCCTTGACGAAGGTTGTGGCCATGGTCGTCACCTCCTGGGAACGGCTGGATACGGTCGGGGTGCCGGCTTATTCGGCGCCGAGTCCGGCGTCGGCCACCTCGGGCTGACCGGCGGCCTTGAGCACCGTGTTGAGGGGCCCCAGGTCGTAGATGCCCTTCAGGTCCGGCTTCTTGAGCAGTCCTGCCTTGACCGCGTGATCGGCCTGTGCCTGGAGCGTCGCGGCCAGCGGGTCATTGGTGATCTGGATGGACTGCCACGCGGGGTCGATGACCTCGGGCGGCAGCGCCTTGCCGGAGAGCTTCTTCAGCGCCTCGTTGGCGGAGGCCTTCGCCTTGTCCTGGTTGGCGTTGATCCACTCGTTGGTCTTCACCGAGCCGCGCAGCACGGCCTCGACCACATCCGGGTGCTCACCGAGGAACTTCTGCGACACGATGATGTTCGTGATCACGAACTTCTTGTCCGGCCACAGGTCCGACTCGTCGAGCAGTACCTTGGCGCCCTCCGCGACCAGCTTGGACGCCGTCGGCTCCGGCACCCACGCGCCGTCGATGGAGCCCGACGCGTAGGCGTCCGGGGTGATCTTGTTGTCCGTACGGACGACGGAGACATCGCCCTTGCCGGACTGGGCGTCGACCTTCCAGCCCTTCTCGGAGATCCAGTTGAGGAACGCCACGTCCTGCGTGTTGCCCAGCTGCGGGGTGGCGATCTTCTTGCCCTTGACGTCGTCCAGGGTCTTGATCTTCGCCGGGTTGACCACGAGCTTCACCCCGCCCGAGGCGGAGCCGCCGATGATCCGCAGACTCTCGCCACCGGTCTGGGCGTAGCCGTTGATGGCCGGTGAGGGGCCGATGAAGCCGATGTCGATGCTGCCCGCGTTGAGGGCCTCGATTTCGGAGGGCCCCGCGTTGAAGGTCGAGGGCGCCACCTTCGTACCGCCCAGCTCCTTCTGGAAGAGACCTTCCTGGATACCGACCAGGGCGGTGGCATGGGTCAGGTTCGGGAAGTAACCGATCTTGACCGTGTCGGCGGAGAGCGCCTTGCCCTCGGCGGCCGGCGCGGCGTTGTCGCTCTTGTCCGCCTCGGCGCCGTAGCCGCAGGAGGTGACCGCGACGGCGAGCAGCGGCAGTGCGGCCACGAGGGTGAGTCCGCGGCGGGCGGTGGTGCGGGAGACAGGCACGGGAGGGGTTCCTCTCGTTGGCCCGGTGCTCGCGCCCGTTTCGCTAGGTCGGGGGCGCGGCCGGGAAGTCGGCAGGTCTTCGTCGGAACGGGGCGTACGGGTACTGCGGGTGGGGGGTGCGGGCGCGCGTGCGGTGCGCGTACGTCATCGCGCACATCGCGCCACGCCGCCCGTTCCCGCGCCGAGGGCGCCGCTGCCGACCCGGCCGCCCTCCTTCGCGAACGTCGCGAAGACGTCGTGAACCGCCAGGGTCATCAGAAGTCCCAGCCCTCGTCGTCGGCCGGGGCCGTGTCGGACGGGCCGGCGAAGGCGTCGCCCGCCATGCCGGCGCTCAGTGTCGTACCGTCCGCGGGGTCGATCAGCAGGAAGGAGCCGGTGTGCCGGGAGTCGGCGTAGCTGTCCAGCGCGAGCGGCTCGGCGGTACGGATCCTCACCCGCCCGATGTCATTGGCCACGAGCTGTCCCGGGGCCGGATGCTGGGAGAGATCGTCCAGCGTCAGCCGGGACGGGATGTCCTGCACGATCGCCTTGACCGTACGGGTGGTGTGCCTCAGCAGCACGCGCCGGCCCACGGTCAGCGGCTGGTCCGCGACATGGCAGACCGTCGCCTCGACATCCTGGGTCGTGGCGGGCAGGTGCGCGGTGGGCGCGATCAGATCGCCGCGCGAGATGTCGATGTCGTCGGCGAGCCGGACCGTCACGGACTGCGGCGCCCACGCGATGTCCACGGTGGTGGCCGCGCCGACGCCGACGCCCAGCGCGTCAATGCCCTCGATCGTGCTCGTACGGCCCGAGGGCAGGACGGTCACCGGATCGCCGACGCGCAGCACACCGGAGGCGATCTGGCCCGCGTAGCCGCGGTAGTCGGGGTGCTCGGCGCTCTGCGGGCGGATCACATACTGCACAGGGAAGCGCGCCGGGCAGTTGGCCAGATCATGGCTGACCGGGACGGTCTCCAGATACTCCAGTACGGTCGGGCCGCCGTACCAGTCCATGTGCGCGGACGGCTCCACGACATTGTCACCGGCCAGCGCCGAGATCGGGATCGCGGTGCACCAATTCTCCTGGGGGTTGCCCCCAGACCCCCAGCCCGGGACGCCGAGGGAGGCCGCGTACGCCGTGAACTCCTCGGCGATCGCGGCGAACACGGGCTCCGCGTACGCGACCAGGTCCATCTTGTTGACCGCCAGGACCACATGCGGGACCCGCAGCAGCGCGGCCACCGCGGCATGGCGGCGGGTCTGCTCGACCACGCCGTTGCGGGCGTCGACGAGAACCACGGCCAGTTCGGCGGTGGAGGCTCCGGTCACCATGTTCCGGGTGTACTGCACATGCCCGGGGGTGTCGGCGAGGATGAACCGCCGCCGGGGCGTGGCGAAGTAGCGGTAGGCGACATCGATCGTGATGCCCTGCTCGCGCTCGGCCCGCAGCCCGTCCGTGAGCAGCGCCAGATCGGGTGCCTCCTGGCCGCGGCTGCGGGAGGCGTGCTCGACGGCCTCCAGCTGGTCGGTCAGCACCGACTTGGAGTCGTGCAGCAGCCGGCCGACGAGCGTGGACTTGCCGTCGTCGACGGAGCCCGCGGTGGCGAACCGCAGCAGGGTGGTCGCCGACAGCCGCTCCGCGAACTGCTCCGCGGCGCTGTCGCTCGTGCTCGTGCTCGTCATGGCTAGAAGTACCCCTCGCGCTTGCGGTCTTCCATCGCGGCCTCGGACAGCTTGTCGTCGGCGCGGGTCGCGCCGCGCTCGGTGAGCCGGGAGGCGGCGATCTCGGCGATCACCGCGTCGAGTGTGGTGGCGTCGGAGTCGACGGCGCCGGTGCAGGACATGTCACCGACCGTGCGATAGCGCACCAGGCGCTTCTCGACGGTCTCGGACTCCTTGGGGCCGCCCCACTCCCCGGCGGTCAGCCACATGCCGGTGCGCTTGAAGACCTCGCGCTCGTGGGCGAAGTAGATCTCCGGGAGTTCGATCTCCTCGCGGGCGATGTACTGCCAGACGTCCAGCTCGGTCCAGTTGGAGAGCGGGAAGACCCGGACGTGCTCGCCGGGCGCGTGCCGGCCGTTGTAGAGCTGCCACAGCTCGGGCCGCTGACGGCGCGGGTCCCACTGGGAGAACTCGTCACGCAGCGAGAACACCCGCTCCTTGGCGCGGGCCTTCTCTTCGTCGCGCCGGCCACCGCCGAAGACCGCGTCGAACCGCTCGGCCTGGATCTTCTCGGTGAGCGGCACGGTCTGGAGCGGATTACGGGTGCCGTCGGGCCGCTCGCGCAGCTTCCCCGTGTCGATGTACTCCTGTACGGACGCGACATGGAGCCGCAGTCCATGAGCGGCCACCGTACGGTCGCGGTACTCCAGCACCTCGGGGAAGTTGTGCCCGGTGTCGACATGGAGCAGCGAGAACGGCACCGGCGCGGGCGCGAACGCCTTCAGCGCCAGATGCAGCATCACGATCGAGTCCTTGCCGCCGGAGAAGAGGATCACCGGCCGCTCGAACTCGCCCGCCACCTCGCGGAAGATATGGACCGCCTCGGACTCCAGGGCGTCCAGATGGCTCAGCGCGTACGGGGCGTCCGTGCCCTCGGTGACGGCGGCGACGGTGGTGGTCACGCCAGACCCCTCTCGGTGAGCAGTGCGTGGAGGGCTCCGGCGGACTCGGCTACGGACTGGGTGTGCGACTCGATCCGGAGATCGGGCGAGTCCGGCGCCTCGTAGGGGTCGTCCACCCCGGTCAGCCCCGAGATCTCGCCGGCCGCCTGCTTGGCGTACAGCCCCTTCACATCGCGTACGGAGCACACCTCGACCGGCGTGGCCACATGCACCTCCAGATACCCGGTGCCCTCGGCCTGATGGCGCTTGCGCACCGCCTCACGGCTGTCGGTGTACGGCGCGATCACCGGCACCAGCGCCTTGACGCCGTTCGACGCGAGCAACTCGGCGACGAAGCCGACGCGCTGCACATTGGTGTGCCGGTCCTCGCGGCCGAAGCCGAGGCCCGCGGAGAGGAACTCCCGGATCTCGTCGCCGTCCAGCACCTCGACGCGATGGCCCTCGGCACGCAGCCGCTCCGCCAGCGCGTTCGCGATGGTCGTCTTGCCCGCGCTCGGTAGTCCGGTGAGCCAGACCGTCGCGCCCTGCTCCGTCGCGCTCACACGCCCCTCCTGATGGTCCGTCATCCGTGCAGCCCGCACTCGGTCTTGCCGCGTCCGGCCCAGCGCCCGGCGCGCGCGTCCTCGCCCTCCAGCACCCGTCGGGTGCAGGGGGCGCACCCGACGGAGGCGTAACCGTCCAGCAGCAGTGGATTGGTGAGCACCCCGTGCTCGGTGACATAGGCGTCCACATCGGCCTGTGTCCACCGGGCGATCGGGGAGACCTTGACCTTGCCGCGCTTCTCGTCCCAGCCCACGACCGGGGTATTGGCCCGGGTCGGGGACTCGTCGCGGCGCAGTCCCGTGGCCCAGGCGTCGTATTCCGCCAGGCCCTCCTCAAGGGGCGCGACCTTGCGCAGGGCGCAGCACAGATCGGGGTCGCGGTCATGCAGTCGGGGGCCGTGCTCGGCGTCCTGCTCGGCGACGGTCCTGTGCGGGGTGAGTGTGATGACCCGGACGTCCATCACGGCGTCCACCGCGTCCCGGGTGCCGATGGTCTCGGGGAAGTGGTAGCCGGTGTCGAGGAAGACCACATCGACCCCGGGCCGTACCCGGGAGGCGAGATGGGCGACCACCGCGTCCTCCATCGAGGACGTCACGCAGAACCGCGCGCCGAAGGTGTCGACCGCCCAGGTCAGGATCTCCAGGGCGGGGGCGTTCTCCAGCGCGCGGCCCGCGCGCTCGGCCAGGGCCCGGGGATCGTCGGTCTCCGTCCGTGCCGTCATATCTCTTCGCCTCCGTCGCTCCGTTGGAGTCCGCGGGCCAGCAGCCCGAGGAACTTCAACTGGAAGGCGCGATTGCATGCCGCGCATTCCCAGGCGCCATGGCCCTGTTCATTCGGACGCAGGTCCTCGTCGCCGCAGTACGGGCAGTAGAAGGGGGCCGCGCGCTCACTCATGACAGCGCCTCCTCGGAGGCCCGCGCCGCCCAGCTGGCGAAGCGCTCGCCGTCCTCGCGCTCCTTCTGGAACCGCCCGAGCACCCGCTCGACATAGTCGGGCAGCTCCTCGGAGGTGACCTTCAGACCGCGCACCTTGCGGCCGAATCCGGCCTCCAGGCCCAGCGCGCCACCCAGATGCACCTGGAAGCCCTCGACCTGATTGCCGTCCTTGTCCAGCACCAACTGGCCCTTGAGACCGATGTCCGCCGTCTGGATACGGGCGCAGGCGTTCGGGCAGCCGTTGACGTTGATCGTGATCGGCTCGTCGAACTCCGGGATACGGCGCTCCAGTTCGTCGATGAGCGTGGCACCGCGCCGCTTGGTCTCGACGATCGCCAGCTTGCAGAACTCGATACCGGTGCAGGCCATCGTGCCGCGCCGGAAAGGTGACGGATTGACCCGCAGGTCCAGCGCCTCAAGACCGGCCACCAGCGAGTCGATCCGGTCCTCCGCCACATCGAGCACGATCATCTTCTGCTCGGCGGTGGTACGCAGCCGGCCGGAGCCGTGCGCCGCCGCCAGCTCGGCGATCTTCGTCAGCGTGGCGCCGTCGACCCGGCCGACGCGGGGCGCGAACCCGACGTAGAAGCGGCCGTCGCGCTGCCGGTGCACACCGACATGGTCCCGCCAGCGGTGCACGGGCTGCTCGGGCGCGGGGCCGTCGACCAGCTCGCGCTTGAGGTACTCCTCCTCCAGGATCCGGCGGAACTTCTCCGCGCCCCAGTCGGCGAGCAGGAACTTCAGCCGGGCGCGGGTGCGCAGCCTGCGGTAGCCGTAGTCACGAAAGACCGAGATGACACCGGTGTAGACGTCCGGGATCTCGTCGAGCGGCACCCAGGCACCGAGCCGCTGGCCGATCTTGGGGTTGGTGGAGAGCCCGCCGCCGACCCAGAGGTCGAAGCCGGGGCCGTGCTCGGGGTGGTTCACCCCGACGAACGCGATGTCGTTGATCTCGTGCGCGACGTCCAGCGACGGCGATCCGGAGATCGCGGACTTGAACTTGCGCGGCAGATTGGAGAAGTCGGGGTTGCCGATGATCCGGCGCTGGATCTCGTCGATCGCCGGGGTGCCGTCGATGATCTCGTCCTCGGCGATACCGGCCACGGGTGAACCGAGGATCACCCGGGGGGTGTCACCGCAGGCCTCGGTCGTGGAGAGCCCCACCGCTTCGAGCCGGTGCCAGATCTCCGGCACGTCCTCGATCCGGATCCAGTGGTACTGGATGTTCTGCCGGTCGGTGATGTCGGCCGTCCCGCGCGCGAACTCCTGCGAGATCTCACCGATGACCCGCAGTTGCTCGGTCGTCAGCCGGCCGCCGTCGATCCGTACCCGCAGCATGAAGTACTCGTCGTCCAGCTCCTCCGGCTCCAGGATCGCGGTCTTGCCGCCGTCGATCCCGGGCTTGCGCTGGGTGTAGAGACCCCACCAGCGCATCCGGCCGCGCAGATCATTGGGGTCGATCGAGTCGAACCCGGCCTTGGAGTAGACGTTCTCGATGCGCGCCCGCACATTGAGGCCGTCGTCGTCCTTCTTGAACTGCTCATTGCCGTTGAGCGGAGTGAAGTGACCCACGGCCCACTGGCCCTCGCCGCGGTGACGGCTCACCTTGCGGCGTGGCGTGGCGCTGGAGGGCTTTTCCGGGGTGGCGGCCATGGCGGATACGTCCTTCGAGACATGCAGGAGGGCGGCTCTGAGCCGCACACGCGCGCGTGGGCGCGGCGGTGCGCGGCATGGTTCAGAGAGGAAATCGAGAATTACGGGAGAGCGGGAGACCGCGGCATCGCGGCGGTGCTGGGACTCTCAGCCCGCCGGACAGATGGCGCTGGACATGCGGCCGAGGTCGACGTGCAGCCGACTCACCAAGGCAATACCAGCTCGGGACATGACGGAAGCGTGGCACGCGGGTCTCCGGGCAGTCCACTGTTATCCATCATGTGGATTCAGTCGTCTCATATCGCGAGACGATGTGGTGACCGTCACGGGCCCTCGGGGTTTACGCGGTGGCCGGGGGCTCCTCCTCGACCTTGGTGTCGAAGAGCCTGAAGCCCCGGCGCAGATAGTTGTCCATGGCGTACGGCCCGTCCTTCGAGCAGGTGTGCAGCCAGACCCGCTTCGTCGGTTCCGTCCCCGGCCACCGCTCGGCCAGATCCCAGGCCCTGGCCACCCCGTACGACAGCAGATGGCCGCCGATGCGCCGGCCCCGGAAGGCCGGGATCAGCCCGAAGTACACGATCTCGACCGTGGCCCCGTCCTGCGCCGCCAGCTCGATATACCCCGCCGGGGTGCCCCGCTCATACGCCACCCATGTCTCCACGCCGGGCGCGGCGATGATCTCCTGCCACCGCTCCCGCGTCAGCGAGAGCCGGTCACGCCAGCTCACATCGTCGCCGACGGCCGTGTACAGGAACCGGCTGAACTCCGCCGACGGCACCTGCGCCCGGACGATCCGCACCTCGCCCGGGGGCTCCGCCGCGGGCCGCAGATCGTCGGGTGAGGTCTGTTCCAGGGACCAGGTGGTCACAGAGATGCTCATACCGGCCAGCGAACCACGCCGCCAGGACGCCGCGGGACGCGGCCCCGTACCGGCCGGGCCGCACCGCCCCTCAGGGACAGGGCAGCCGCCGCGCGCCGAGCACCGCCGGGGCCGTCGAGTGCGGCAGCAGATCGGCGGGGTCCCGCGGCCGTACGACCTCCACCTCGACCTCCTCGCTGAACCGGTAGGGCCGGTGCGCCAGCACACCGGACAGATGGCGCCGCACCCGCGACATCTCGGCCCGTACCGTCACCGTCCTGGTGGGGTCGCCGAACACATCGCCCGCCAGCTCCGCCGCACTGCGGCCGGTGCGGTGCACCGCGAGGATGTACAGCAGCTCGGCATGGCGCGGGGTCAGCTCCTGCGCCCAGCTGCCCGCGGACCCGGACACCGCGACCGACCAGCGCCGCGGGCGGCTCAGGTCCAGCACCACCCGGCTGATCGTCTCACTGTGCGGACGCTCCTCGTCCACCTGTATGAGCCAGCCGCCCGGCAGCGGCTCGACCGAGCACATGCCCAGCGAGGGCTGCCACAGCCGGCCGGCCCGCAGTGTCTTCGGCAGTGGCAGCCGGTCCACCGGCGGCATGCCCGTCACCGCGGCCGTCCAGCCATGGGGGTCGACCGCCAGGGCGCGGCCCCCCAGCCGGCACAGGATCGGCGCCGCCACCGAACGCAACCGTTCCACGGCCCTGCCGTGCCGCTGGCGCAGCTCGCTCTCCGCGAGCCGGGCGACGGAGCTGACCAGCGCCAGCGTCGTCGGATGGAAGCCCGTCGCGGGGCCGCTCACATCGACCACCCCCAGCAGCCGCCCGTCGCGCGGATCGTGCACCGGTGACGCCGCGCAGGTCCAGGTGTGCAGACCGTGCACGAAGTGCTCGGCCGAGTGGACCTGTACCGGTGTGCGCATCGCCAGCGCCGTGCCTATCGCATTGGTCCCCATGGCCCGCTCGGACCAGCCGGCGCCCTCTTCCAGACAGATGCCGTTCGCCTGCCGCAGCGTGGCGGGACAGCCTTCCCGCCACAGCACCCGTCCCTCGTCGTCGGTCACCACCATCACCTGGTGCGAGGAGTGGACGATCTCGCGGAGCGCGCCGCTGAGCGTGTCCATCGCCTCGCTCAGCGCGGAGTCACGCCTGCGCCGCTCCAGTTCGTCCGGCGCCAGCAGCACACCGTACGCGGACAGGTCGGGGTCGAGACCGAGCCCGAGCATCCGCCGCCAGGACGCCTCGATCAGCGGCCGGGGAGCCACCGGCGGCGGTTCACCCGCCAGCGCGGCGTCCCGTACGCGGTGCAGCAGCCGGGCGGCCCGCGCACCGTCCATGGCCATGAGGCGCGTCAGATCGAGCGGCCCGTCGTTCAGCGGTGTGTCCTTCAGCGGTACGTCCTTCATCGGGCCCCCGGGTCACCTGCGGTGCAACGGATATCCAGCGCACCCGCATGCAACGGCCTGCAACTCTGGCGGACCGCGGGCGAGTACGTGAAAGTGAAAACAAGTCAGGGGTGGTGCCGTGTCGGCGCGGCGCCACCCCGGCTTGCCGCCGGACAGCGCCAGGGCCTGTCCGGCGGGCCCCGTCAGCCGACCGGCCGCGCCCGGTCCACGACGGACGCCAGATCGAGCGTGGGGGGCAGCGTGCCGAAGGCCGTACCCCAGTCCCCGCCCAGCCGTGAGGCACAGAACGCGTCGGCCACCTCCGGCGGTGCCCAGCGCACCAGCAGTGAGCCCTGGAGCACCAGCGCCAGCCGTTCCACCAGCCGCCTGGCCCGCGCCTCGATGCCGGACAGATCCGCCAGTTCGGTCAGCAGCCCCTTGATCGCGCCGTCCAGCCGGTGATCGGCTCCGCGCGCCTCGCCGACCTCCTGGAGCACCGCGTTCAGCGCCTCGGGTTCGCGCTGGAGGGCCCGCAGTACGTCAAGGGCCTGCACATTCCCCGATCCCTCCCAGATCGAGTTGAGCGGTGACTCGCGCAGCAGCCGCGGCATACCCGACTCCTCCACATAGCCATTGCCGCCCAGGCACTCAAGCGCCTCGGCCACGAGCGGCGTACAGCGCTTGGTCACCCAGTACTTGGCCGCGGGCACCGCGAGCCGCAGAAAGGCCCGCTCCCGGTCCGCGCCGTCGCCGCCGTCCTGGACGGTGTCGTACGCGGAGGCCAGCCGCAGCGCGAGCGTCGTCGCCGCCTCCGACTCCAGCGCCAGATCGGCCAGCACGTTGCGCATCAGCGGCTTGTCGATCAACTCACCGCCGAACGCGCGGCGATACGTGGTGTGATGCACCGCCTGCGCCACCGACTGCCGCATCAGCGCGGCCGAGCCCAGCACACAGTCGAGCCGGGTCGCCGCCACCATCTCGATGATGGTGCGCACCCCGCGGCCCTCCTCGCCGACCCGGCGCGCCCACGTCCCGTCGAACTCGACCTCGGCGGACGCGTTGGAACGATTGCCCAGCTTGTCCTTGAGCCGCTGGACACGGAACACATTGCGGGTGCCGTCGGCCAGCACGCGCGGTACGAGGAAGCAGGTCAGACCGCCGGGCGCCTGCGCCAGCACGAGAAACCCGTCGCACATCGGCGCCGAACAGAACCACTTGTGCCCGGTGAGCAGATACTCCTCGCCCGCGTCCAGCGGCACCGCCCGCGTCGTATTGGCCCGTACGTCGCTGCCCCCCTGCTTCTCCGTCATGCCCATCCCGAAGAGCGCGCCGGCCTTCTCCCCGGCGGGCCGCAGCCCCGGCTCGTAGCGGTGGGAGGTCAGCCTCGGCTCCCACTCGGCGGCCGGCGCCGGATCTGTGCGCAGGGCGGGGACCGCGGCGTGCGTCATCGACACCGGACAGCCGTTCCCGGCCTCCACCTGCGTCCAGACGAAGAAACCGGCCGCACGGCGCAGATGGCCGCCCGGCCGGCCCCAGGCGTCGGTCAGCCCCACCTCGACCGAGCGTCCCAGCAGCCGATGCCAGGCCGGATGGAAGTCCACCTCGTCGATCCGGTTCCCGTAGCGGTCATGGGTGCGCAGCTTCGGGGGATTCTCATTGGCCAGCGCACCCCACTCCTGGACCTCGGCGGATCCGGCGGCCCGGCCGAGGGCCGTCAGCTCCGCGCGGGTCACATCGAGGAGTGCGGGCGCGCTGTGCCGCTCCACGCCCTCGGTCAGGGCCCGGTCGGCGTTGAAGACGTCGTACCCCACCAGGGGCGGAACCTGGTTGGTCACTGTGTGGGTGCTGGCTGCCATGCCGATACGGTAAGGAGGTGCAGGCAGCAAAAGAAACACCCGAGCGGCCAGCGGGTCGACTCCACCGGGCCCGAGTCCTCTATCGCGACGTATCCAAACGGAAGATGGCCTGGCTGCTGCTGAAGGACACCGTCAACTCGTGCATCGAGTACCGCATCCTGGGGCTCGCGGCCGAGGCGGCGTTCTTCACCCTGCTCTCGCTGCCCCCGCTGCTGCTCGGACTCATCGGGCTGCTCGGCTATGTGGACGACTGGACCAACACCACCACCGTCGCCTCCATCGAGAAGAACATCCTCTCAGCGGCCGGTACGGTGCTCTCGGAGCGAGGCGTCGACGAGATCGCCAAACCCCTGCTGAAGGACATCACCCATGGCGGGCGGCCCGATGTGATCTCGCTCGGCTTCGCGATCGCGCTGTGGTCCGGCTCCCGCGCGGTCAATGTCTTCGTCGACACCATCACCGTGATGTACGGGCTCGACGGCCGGCGCGGCATCGTCGCGACCCGGCTGCTCGCCTTCCTGCTGTACCTCGTGGCGATCGTGATCGGCGCGGTGGTGCTGCCGCTCGCGGTGGTCGGCCCCGACCGGGTCGTCGAGCTCATCCCCTGGGGCACGGAGGTCGTCAGCATCCTCTACTGGCCGGTGGTGATCCTGCTCTCCATCGTCTTCCTCACCACGCTGTACCACGTGTCCGTACCCGCACGCTCACGCTGGATCGAGGACCTTCCCGGCGGTCTGGTCGCCCTGGGGATGTGGGTGCTCGGCAGCTTCCTGCTCCGGATCTATCTTTCCAACGCCGTCGAGGGCCCCACCATCTACGGCTCCCTCGCCGCCCCCATCGCCGTGCTGCTCTGGATCGGTGTCTCCGCGTTCGCGGTGCTGGTGGGCGCGGCGGTCAACGCCGCCATCGACCGGGTCTGGCCGTCGGTCGCCACCGCGGCGGCGCGGGCGGCCAACGAGCGGCTGCGCGCCGCCCAGGCGGCTGAGCTGGTGGCCCGTACGGCAGGGATCGAGGGGCAGGAAGGGCCGCAGGACGACGATGTGACCGATCCGGACATGCCCTCGGAGTTCCCGGAGCGATGGTCCAGGTTCCTGCCGCCCGACGATGTCAAGTCGCGGATGAGGTCGGGGCTGCACGGGACACGGGACAACCGTGACAAGGACGGGAACGGCCAGGGGAATTAGAGCCAGGTCCTAGGTATCTGTGTTCTCGTCCTCGGCGGCGGTATCACCGCCGCCGAGGAGACGGCGCCACCAGGACGGCCGGCCAGGGGGCTGGGGCGGCGCGTAGTGAAACACCCGGTACCAGACCACATGGATGGTTCCGTCCTCGGCCGCCGTGTCGAAGGGGAGGTAGCCCTCGGGCGCGCCGGCGCGCCGGTACAGGTCGTCCCGTAGCCCCAGCGTCATGGCGATCTTCCCGAACCCCAGGCCGCCCAGTGATCCCAGGGCCGGGGACTTCCGCTCCAGTTCCAGCGCCAGGGGGTCCGGCGGCCCCGAGTGGAGATGGACGGTCAGCGCCACCGGCAGCGGGAAGAGCAGACGCGACATCCCCTCGGTGAGGGTCGGCGCGAACGGGTCGGTGAGCCGGTCGAGCACCTGGGCCAGGGTGTATTCCGGTGCGGCCGCGACCCGGAGCAGGGTGTCCGGCACCATGGCGGTGCCGCGCTCCTCGAAGACGCCCGGGTCGCCGAACGCCTCCCGGCACGCCCGCCGGAGCCGGGGGATGAAGAACAGCGAGGCTTCGGTACGGGTGTCCCGGGGGACACCGAACAACTCGGCGCCACCGATGGAGAGGTGGACATCGTCGCCCTGGACGATCTCGGGCCGGGCCTCCACCGGGGCGCCGGTCCCGGCCGCGGGCGCGGCCTGCCGCGGGGACATGGCCCCCTGCGGGGGTAAAGCCTGCCACCACGCCGTGCCCGGCTCCGGCAGCGCGTCGCGCGCGGCCTGCAACGAGTTCCGCCACCTGCGCAGTCGCGCACGCTCATGCTTCGCCCAGGCGCCCTCGACGCCTTCCAGCGGCTCGCCGTACCAGCCCCCGAGCGCCGTCTCGTACAGCTCGGCGGCGCGCTGTGTCTCGCCCGCCTCCGCCGCGAGACGGGCGTCGGCGGCCAGCCGCTGCGCGACGGAGAGGTCCAACTCGGTTTCGAGCCGCAGACGGTAGGCCCCGTCGGGTCCCTCCACGGCATGCCCGTTGTCCAGCAGGACATCGAGGACGTCCGTGACGAGGGCCTCGTCCCACGGCGATCGCACGCTCCCCAGCGCGAGGCCCAACTCCTCCCCGGACACCGGCTCGTCGCCCGCCAGCAGCAGTCGGCTGAGGACGATCCGCCCGGCGGGCGAGGCGGGGGTACGGTCGCGCCCGCCGTGGAGCGCCCTCAGCGGCCCCAGTACGCCGTACTGCCACGTGCTCCCCGGTACGCGCGACCTCAGCGCGTCGGCGCCGCGTCGGCGGGTCTCGGGGACGTCGGAGAGGAGATTCAGGATCGGCGCCTCCAGTGAGGGGGGTGGCCGTCGCGTCGGTGGCGGGACCTCCGCGGTACTGAGGGGGCCGTGGCCGGTGGCGAGTTCGAACAGCACACGGCCCAAGGCATGGAGTGCGTCGTGGACTTCGTCGTGGGCTTCGTCGTCCCGATGGGCGCCCCCGAGGCCGAGGAGCTTCACCGTGCCGTTCGGCAGCCGGATGATGTTGGTCAGGGAGGGGGGCTCCGCCCGGACGTTCTTCTCTCCGGCGTAGGACAGCACGTCGAGCACCTGTGACGCGATATCGATGATCTCGCCCACGGGGAGCGGACGGTGCCCGTTCTTCACCATGAGTTCGCGGAGGGTGCTCCCCTCCAGAGGCTCGCTGACCAGATGGACGACGCCGCTGTCCGTGCCGCTCTCCTGAAGCTTCACCACACCGGGGTGCCGCAGCCAGGTGAGGGAGTCCTGCTCCGATCGCGCCATCGCCCAAAGGGATTCGCGGGTCGTCCCCGGGTGGGCGAAGATCTTGACGAGGACCGTGCGGTACTGGTCGCGCGCGCGCCACACCACCCCGTGCGTGCCGCGATCGAGGATGTCCACCGGCCGGTACCGCCCGGCCAGCGGCCACGCGTCGTGCCCTGGCTCCGGCGCGGATCCCCGGAGCAGCCGTACGCTCTCCCGGCTGACCAGTGCGAACGGTTCGCCCGCCGCCCGGCCGGGACCCGCCGGGCCGCCGACGGACAGCAGCGCCCGGAACTCGCCGCGCGCCGCTCCCGCGCGCGATTCGATCACCGCCCCCACCCGTTCGAGCAGGCCGACCGTGTGGGCCAGCCCCGTACGCGGCAGCGCACCGAGCAGCAGCTCACGCACGCCGGGGCGGAAGTCGTAGGAGCCCGCGGGGCCCGGAACGGCCGTGAGCATGCCGCTCAGCACCACCTCCGCCAGATGCTGCGGCTGCGGATGCTCCTCGATGGCCGCCTGTACGAGTCGCATCACCGGCAGGTGCGGTGGGCCCACCGCCAGATGGGCCGCCAGCCGGACCGCCTGCGGGGAGGCGACCGAACGGAAGCGCAGCACCAGCTCCCTGGCCGACAAGTCCCCGTATATAACCCCGGCCTCGTCCTGCCCGTCCCCGTCTCCGCCCTTCCCGGGGAGCGTCGCGGAACGCCCGGCCACCGGTCCGGCGGGCAACAGGGCCGCCGCTCCCGGGAATTCGGCCCCGGCCGGGGAGGCCACCAACCCGGCCCAGTGGCCGAGCCACTCCGCCGTCGGTTCGAGCACCGGCACGGGAACGCCCCGCGCCTCGCCGTCGTATGGTGTGAAGCCCAGCGCGCTGGTGGGCGCGCCGGGACCGGCCGCCGTGAACAGCCCCGGCACCGGCTCCGGCGGAGTGTGCCGCCACATCCGCTCCGGCAGCGGCTGGACGACGGCCACCGGGACTTCACGGATCCAGCGCCGCAGCGTCGGATACCACCGCCGACCCGCGTCGCCCGCCGCTCCGAACACCTCCGGTCGCCACTGCGGACCCATCGTGTCGCTGAGGACGAGCACGATCGTCCGCCCGGGGGTCCACTGCCGAGGGGGTACGAAACCGTCCGCGCCGAGCCGTACCAGCTCCACCGTACGGAACGCGCCCGTCTGTCCGAAGGCCGTGTACAGATCGCGCGCGAGCGGCTGCCACATGGCCATCGTCGGGCCGCAGTCGAGGACGAGCCGCAGATGGAGCCAGCGCTCCGGCGCGGGCCGCAGCTCGGGCAGCCAGCGGCCGCGCCGGGCGCCGAGCGAGGCGATGCGGTGCGCGGTGCCCGTCTCGTCCAGTTCCCGTTCGCGCGGCGACGGCACGGTCCTGCGCAGCGGACGCAACGCCCGCTGGATCGCGAGCGGATGGGAGATCATCGGCGGGGCGGGGGCGAGCACCTCGGCCCGCGCGTCCGCGGCCGGGGGCGGCGAAGCCGGTTCGGTGCGCGGGGGCACCGCCCGGCTGTGCAGGGCGATCCTGTCGTCGGTGTGGTTCGGGGAACGGGGATCGCCGGGACGCGGGTACGGCATGGCCCCCCCTGGGGGAGTCCCCCCGAGCATCCCGGGCACCCCGATTCCCCCGATCCCCCCGATCCCCCCGGGTTCCGGGCTCCGAGGAGCATCGTGGGAGATGGTCATGCGCTGGGTCTGGGCACTCGACCCGAGCGGCGGGAAAATGCCCTCGGGGCCGGCTTCGGTGGCGGTTTCGGGCTCGGCGTCCGGCTCCGGCTCGGGCTGTACCTGAGTCGCCAGCCACAGCACCTCGGCCAGTTCCCTGCCGGTGGGCGGGTCACCACCCGCCGCCGTCAGCACCTCCCGCAGCGCGGCCAGTTCGGAGAGCGCCCGGTCTGAAGCCCGGTCAGAAGTCATCGGGTTCCGGCGTCCGGCTCAGATAGCTCATCAGCCGGTCCGCGAGTTCGTCGCGCGTCGGCGCTTCGAGCCCCGAAGTCCGCGCCAGATAGATGGCGTTGAGCAGCTGGTCCGTCGCCAGCTCGCCACCGCTGCCGCGCTCCAGGAAGCGGTGGACCAGCTCCCGTGCCTGCCCGTCGAGCGGGCCCAGATGCGCCTGGACGATGGCCTCCAGATGCGCCGCCTCGGGCTGCTTCAGCTCCAGCGTGACGCAGCGCCGCAAGAACGCCGGCGGGAACTCCCGCTCCCCGTTGCTGGTCAGGACGGTGAACGGGAACGCGCGGCAGCGCACCCGTCCGCGTTCCAGCGCCACCAGCCGGTCCGCGTCGGCGACCAGCACCTGCGCGGTGGAGCGGGTCCGCGCGGCGCGCACCAGCTCGGGGATCTCGTACTGGCCCTCCTCCAGGATGTTCAGCAGATCGTTCGGGAGATCGAGATCGCTCTTGTCGATCTCGTCGATCAGCAGCGCCCGGGGCCGCTCGTACGGCAGCAGCGCCGTGCCCAGCGGGCCGAGCCGCAGATGGTCCTCGATGTTGGTGTGCTCGGGATCGCCGCTCTCCGGGCCCCGGCCCGCCGCGTAGAGCCGCGAGAGCGGGTCGTACTGGTAGAGCCCGTCGCCGAGCGCGCTCCGGCTGGTGATGTTCCAGCGCAGTACGGGACCGAGCCCCAACTCCCGTGCCACCGCGTACGCGAGGCTCGACTTGCCGCTGCCGGGGGGACCCGTCACCAGCAGGGGCCGCCGCAAGTACAGCGCGGCGTTGACCAGTTGGACGCTCTCTTCCGTCGCGCGGTACGCCTGCGCGCGGTGCGTCCGGTCCGGCGAGGGCGCCGGGTCGTCCTGGGGCGGCTCGATCACGGGACCGCCGTTGAAGGCGCGCCAGGGCGGCGGCTCGGGCAACCGTCCGATGCCGTCGTGCGGTTCATCGGCTCCGGTGTAGACCGGCCACAGGGGCATCGCGTTCTCCAGGTCTCGGCTTCGGCGGCGTCGGGCGCTCTGTTCGGCCGGGGCTCAGCCGACCGGCATCGTGCTCAGCGGGGGAACATCGGGGAACCACCGCGGATCCTCCCAGACGAAGGAGAGGTCGGCCGCCCAGTGCGGCTCGGGTCCGTCGTGGCCGAAGGCGCTCTTGCGCAGCTCGAAGATCAGCTCGGGCAGATCGCCGGGCGGCAGCACGGAGAGCTGGTCGGCCAGGGCGTTCAGGAACGCGGCACCCCGGCAGGAGCCGCCGCACGCCGCGCCGTCGGCGCAGCCCGTGCGCGGCCACAGCACGATCGGTGCCGGGGCGTCCAGCACCGCGGTGTGCAGCCGGTCGCGCGGACCCTTGGGCGGTCTGGTCAACCCCACCGGTCCCGCCACGTCCTGGAGTTGTACGGTCAGCCACTCGGGCCTCGCGGTGCCCGCGCAGTTGACCCCGTAGACGACCGAGCCCGGCTGCCGGTCGAGCGTGTCCCACATCTTCTTCAGCCGGAACTGGAGCCGCTTGTTGGCCCGCCGGTCGTGGTCCATCACCACCACCGGCGCGACACACCCCAGCGGTGTGCTCATCCCCTTGCGCGCGCTCCACTGGTCGACCGGCTTGTTGAGCCAGCGGCGCGGCAGGGCGAACGCGATCAGCTCCCTGCCCTCGGTGTCGATCTCGGCGAACGCGTCGTCGATACGGTCCAGCACCCAGGCCCGGACCTCGCGCTCCGCCAGCCGCTTCTCGCCGACCAGCCGTCGGCCGCCGTCGCGGTACGCGGAGACCTCGACCAGCAGCGCGCCGCGGTCGGCCCCGCTGCGCTTGATCTCGACGAGGATCGGCGACCAGCGACGGGTGGCGGGGTGGACGGGCGGCGCCCCGAGGGCCGGCCCCGGGACCGGCGCCAGGGCCGGGGCGGCCGCGTACGGTACGGCGTGCTCCGCCGAGAGCGGTGCCGCGTGCGGTACGGCGTGCTCGGCCGCGTGCGGAACGGGCTGCGATGCGACGTGCGTCGCGGCGTGCTCGCCTGTGTACGACGGCGTCGGTGGCGCATGGCTGAGCAGGCCCACGGCCTTGTGGCTCGGGGCGGGCGGCGCCACGGGCGGTGGGTCGTGGCGCGCGCGGTGCGCGCGGGACCAGTCGCGTAGCTCCGCGCCCAGCGTCTCGTCATCGACCAGCCCGGCCAGCCGCACCATGAGCTCGGCGAGCGGCAGCGCTCCCGGCTCCGGCCGCCGGGCCTCCGACAGCAGGAACCAGACCGCCGCCCAGAGGCTGCCCGGCTCACCGGGCGGCGGCTCGACGCCCAGCGGTCCGGCGGCGGCGCGCAGCAGCGCGCCGAGGGCCCCGGCGCGCGCGGGCGAGCCGACGCGGGCCACCAGTTCGCGCAACAGCCGCTTCTCCTCCCTCGGATAGCCGGGGGTGGGGACGAGTTCGGCGAGCGGCGCCCAGTGCCGCGCGAGGATCCGCGCCGGGATCATCCGGCTGGTGTGACTCACCGGGTCGTGCGAGACGACCATCCCGGCCACCGTGCCGGTGCCCTCCAGCATCACGGCGGCGCCACTGAAGCCGTGGTCGGTCTCCTGCCCGTAACCGCGCCAGCCACCCAGCTGTGCCCACTCGTCGCGGATCAACTGGCTGGAGACGGAGCGTAATTCGCTCTGCACGCCCTCTTCGCCGTAGCCGTAGGGGAAGCCGTACGCCACCAGCTTCGGCGCGGGCGAGGCGTACGGCGCGTCGAGCGGGGCGAAGACCGCGGGGGCGAGGGCCGGCGGCCGGGCCAGCTCCAGGACGGCCAGATCGCCCGGGTCGCGGTCCCCGCCCGCCCAGGCGTCTCCCCGTACGACGACCCTGGCCGGTACGGGGGCGAGCCCCGGGGCGCCGGGGAAGACCACCGATGCCCAGTCGCCTGCCACCACATGGGCGCAGGTCAGCACCGTACGGTCGGAGATCAGGAAGCCGGAGCCCACCGCCCCGTCGGTGTCGATCCTGGCGTGCCAGGCCGGAGAGCGCGTCACTGGCCCCCCGTTCCCTGACTCCCCGCCGATCCGGGGTCGCCGGTGCCGGCGGCCGGGCCATCGACGGCGCCCGGCTGCCACGAGAGCTTGACCGTCATATGGCCCTCGGCCGAGGTCTTGGCGATCACCGCACCCGCCTCCGCCATCAGCTTCACCCCGAACTCCAGCTCCACGGCGTCCGGTTTGAGCGAGCCGTCCCGGAACACCGCGAGGGCGGATTCCGCGGCCGAACGGATCCCCTGGAGCGCCTCGCCGAACGTATGGCCCGCCTGCGCGAGGGAGTTGCCGCGCGCCACCGGTCTGGCACCGGGGGTGTCACGGTCGACCTCCACCACGACGGTGGCACCGCTGTCGGTGGTGAACTCCATCAGTGCCGTCATCGTCGCCCCCGCGATCGAAACATCTCAGGTCCCGCCGGACCCGCCGGACGCCCATTCTGGATCAATGGCCCTCTTCCCGGCGAGGCTTTGGTGTCTTTCGCTCGGATCGGCCGCGAGGCGTGGTGCCGGGGTACGCGGCCCGACCCAAGAGGAAAGGTCCTAACCTGATCCGTATGTACGAGGAACGGACATCGCGGCTGGACGGCGCGATGGTCTGGACACGGACGGTACGGGCGGACGACGGCGCCCCTGCCTATCCGGTGCTGCCGGACGGCTGTATGGACCTGCTGTGGATCGGCGGCAGACTGCTGGTCGCGGGGCCCGACACCCATGCGTACGCCCCTGCGGGGATCGACGGGCTGTACTGCGCCGGAGTGCGCTTCGCGCCCGGGAGCGCGCCGACGCTGCTCGGCGTGCCGGCGCACGAGCTGCGCGACCGGCGGGTGGAGCTGGCCGACCTGTGGTCCCCTGCCGAGGTGCGCCGGCTCACCGCCCGGCTGGCGGCGGCCCCGGACCCGGCGGCGGCCCTGGAAGCCGTGGCACTGCGCCGGGCCGCCGTGACGGGACCGCCGGACCCGCGGCTCCGGGCGGTCGTCGACGCCTTGGAAGCGGGCCGTACGGTCGCCGCCAGCGCCGACGCCGTCGGCCTCGGCGCCCGGCAGCTGCACCGCCGCTCGCTGGACGCCTTCGGCTACGGGCCCAAGACCCTGGCCCGGGTGCTCCGGCTCCAGCGCGCGCTGACGCATGTACGGGAAGGGGCGCCCTTCAGCGACGCGGCGCTCGCCGCGGGCTGCGCCGACCAGGCGCATCTCGCCCGGGAGACCCGCGAGCTGACCGGGCTCACCCTCGGTGCCTACGCGGCGCTGGCGAAGAGAGAGACCGCGCAGCCGTCCGGGTCGAGGACCACCGCGTAACGCTGTCCCCAGACCGCGTCCCAGGGCTTGAGATGCCCGGTGTGCCCGGCCGCGACCAGCGCCTCGTACGTGGCGTCCACCTCGGCAGGACCGGCGCAGAGGAAGGCGAGTCCGATCCGCTCGCCGCCCTGCGGCCGGGTCCATCCCGGGTCGTAGGAGCGGACTGTCTCCTCCGTGTCCCAGAGGACCCGGAGCCCGCTGGGCAGCGTCGCCTCGGCGTGGGGCGCGGCGTCGGCGTCGGCGGGGACATCCACACCGAGCAGGCGGTAGAAGGCGAGCGAGGCGGCCATGTCGGAGACGACCAGGCCGATGGCGTCGAGTCGCGGTGCGCGTGGAACGGTAGTCATGCGTTCACCGTAGGACCGCGGGCCCGCCGGGTCTTGAACGAATCGGACGTGCGGGGTCGGACGCGTGTGGTCCGACGCGTGTGGTCGGACGCATGTGATCGGACGTACGGGCCGGACGTACGGGCCGGACGTTCGTGGTCCGATGTGCGCGGCTCGATGTGCGCGGCTCGATCCGGGGCCGTCATGGTTTCGTAAGGGGTGGGGGGCGATGCACCGGCCACCGCCCGAGGAGACTGGACGTATGCACACCATCCTGGTCGTCGACGACGATCCGACCGTCGCCGAGGTCGTCACCGGCTATCTGGAACGGGCCGGTTTCTCCGTGGACCGCGCGGCCGACGGCCCCCAGGCACTGCGGCTGGCCGCCGCCCGCCCGCCCGCTCTGGTGGTGCTCGATCTGATGCTGCCCGGCATGGACGGCCTGGAGGTGTGCCGACGGCTGCGGGCCGCCGGTCCCGTACCGGTGATCATGCTGACGGCCCGGGGCGACGAGGACGACCGGATCCTCGGGCTGGAGATAGGGGCGGACGACTATGTCACCAAACCCTTCAGCCCCCGGGAACTGGTCCTCCGCGTCGAGTCCGTCCTGCGCCGCCACGGCGGCGACCAGGGGCGCGCGACGGGCGTCGCGGAGCCCGGGCTGCGCCGGGCCGGAATCACCCTGGACCCGGCGGGCCGCCGCGCCACCAAGGACGGCCGGCCGCTCGCGCTCACGCTGCGCGAGTTCGATCTGCTCGCGCACCTCATGCGCCATCCGGGGCTCGCGATCGGCCGGGAGACGCTGATGCACGACGTCTGGGGATGGGAGTTCGGCGACTTGTCGACGGTCACGGTGCATGTACGGCGGCTGCGCGGCAAGATCGAGGACGACCCGGCCAGGCCCCGGCTGATCCGGACGGTCTGGGGTGTCGGCTACCGCTTCGACGTGCCGTCCGACGACGCGTCCGACGATGCGTCCGACGACCAGGGCGACGGCCCGGCCTCCGCGCCTGGTTCCGTACCCGCGACTTCCGCGGCTTCCGCGGCTTCCGCGGCGCCCGTACCGGCACCCGCACGCGCCCCAGCGTTGGAATCCCCACCACCGGAATCCCCACCGGAATCCCCACCCGTATCCGCGTCCGTGGCCACACCCTTCGACGGGAGCCGAGCGCACCGTGCGTGACATGGCGCTGATCGCGCTCTTCGCCTTCCTCGGTGCGGCCGCCGCCGGTCTGCTCGGCGCGCTGGTGCTGCGGCTGCTGCGGGACCGCTCGGTCGCCGTCGCCCTGACCGTCGTCGCCGCCGTCACCGTCACCGCGATGCTCGCGGGCACGCTCGTCGTCGCCCAGGCGATGTTCCTGTCCGCCCATGACCTCTCCGTCGTCACCACGGTCGTGGCGATGGCCGCGGTCGTCTCGCTGGCCACCGCGCTGCTGCTGGGGCGCTGGGTGGTGGCCCGCAGCCACGATCTGACGCTGGCCGCCCGCTCGTTCGGCGACGGCGGCAGCTTCGCCGCGCCCGACGGTGCCTCCACCGCCGAACTCGCCGCCCTGGGACGCGAGCTGGCGGCCACCAGCGCCAAACTCACCGCTTCCAGGGAGCGCGAACGGGCGTTGGAGACATCCCGGCGTGAGCTGGTCGCCTGGATCTCGCACGATCTGCGTACGCCCCTCGCCGGGCTGCGCGCCATGTCGGAGGCGCTGGAGGACGGTGTCGTCCAGGACCCGGACCGCTACTTCCGCCAGATCAGGGCGGAGGTGGAGCGGCTGAACTCGATGGTCGGCGATCTCTTCGAACTGTCCCGTATCCACGCGGGGGCGCTGGCGCTCGCCCCGACCCGGATGTCGGTGTACGACCTGGTGGGCGAGGCGCTCGCGGGCGTCGATCCGCTCGCCAGGGAGCACGGGGTGCGGCTGGTCGGCGGCCGGGTGGAGGCCGTGCCGGTCGAGGTGGACGGCAAGGAGATGACCCGTGTCCTCGCCAATCTCCTGGTCAACGCGATCCACCGGACTCCGGCGGACGGCACGGTCGCGGTGGCCGCGGAACGGCGCGCGGGCTCCGTCGTCCTCTCCGTGACGGACGGCTGCGGCGGTATTCCGGCCGAGGATCTGCCGCGGGTCTTCGACACGGGCTGGCGCGGCACCCAGGCGCGCACCCCGCCCGCGGGCGCGGGCCTCGGTCTGGCGATCGTCCGGGGCATCGTGGAGGCGCACGAGGGGCGGGCCGAGGTGCGCAATGTGACGGGCGGCTGCCGGTTCGAGGTCACGCTGCCCGCGGCGGCCACCGGCTGACACCGGCGGCCATCGGCACGGTGCGGGGCCGCGCAACGGGACACGACACAAAGGAACACGACACAAAGGACACGACACAACGGGCCGCGCACCAGGTGCGCGGCCCGTCGGGCTGTACGAGGAAGGGTGTCGCTGGTGTCGCTTAGAAGACGCTGACGCCGTAGGCGTTGAGGGCCTCGACGACCGGCTGGAAGAACGTGGTGCCGCCGGAGGAGCAGTTGCCGCTGCCGCCGGAGGTCAGGCCCAGCGCCGTGCTGCCGGCGAAGAGCGCGCCACCGCTGTCGCCGGGCTCGGCGCAGACGTTGGTCTGGATCATGCCGTAGACGATCTGGCCGCTACCGTAGTTGACGGTCGCGTTCAGGCCGGTGACCGTACCGCCGTGGACACCGGTGGTCGAGCCGCTGCGCCGGACGCTCTGGCCCACAGAGGGGTTGGCGGCGCTGGTGATGTCCTGGTACGTGCCGTTGTACAGGTACACCCGGCCGTCAGCCGCCGACGGGTTCGAGTGCTGGATGATGCCGTAGTCGTTGGTCGGGAAGCTCGTACCGGCACGGGTGCCGATGCTCCAGGAGCTGCTGATGTTGGTGCAGTGTCCGGCGGTCAGCGCGTAGTACGTCGAGCCGCTGCGGACGTTGAAGCCGAGCGAACAGCGGCTGCCGCTCGTGGTGATGGCCTCGCCACCGGCGATGAGCTTGTTGAACTTGCCGGGGGTGTGCTTGATCGTGACGCCCGCGGCGTCGCCCACGGAGTCCTTGATCGTGGCGATCTCCGAGTCCGTCACCGTGCTGTCGACGGTGACGACGACCTTGCCGGAGGCCTTGTCCGTGTACCAGGCCGTACCGGCGATGTCCGCTTCGGCGATGGCGGCGCTGGCGGTGGCGAACTGCGCCGCGGTCGGCTGGGGGGCCGGGGCCGGGGCGGCGACGGCCGACGGGGCCGCAAGCGCGACGGCGGTCACCAGACCGGAGGTGACGGCGAGAAGCCGAGCTCGTCTGGAAACCGCGCCGAGGGGGGAGAAGCGCTTGAAGGTCACAAAATCCTCCATTGGTGGGGGCAAAGCGTGGCCCGTTGGGTGAGCGGGCCGCTGGGGGATGCGGTTGTCCACAGCCATTCGGTTTTGGCCGTGAACCTGTCAACCGCACGCTCCGAATCGTTGACTCCGTTTGCTTTTGAAGCAAGGCCGAGTTCTGGACCGACGGCGGGGATCGACCGACGGCGGCCCGGGTCCCCCCGAAGTCATGGGGTCGAGGGCCCTGTTGGTCGGTCCATCGGTCCGGTCGAGGGTGTCTGCGTGAACTGCTGCAAAGCCCGTGCCGACGGCAAAGCACCGGCAAATATCCCTCAAAGCCCACGCCAGACGGGGGTTTGTGTTCTGACGTCATTCGGCCACGCGAAGACTCATCACAAACACATATGCTTCACCGAGGGTGTCGGATGGATGACCCAGCGGCTTCAAGTAGCCGGGGAGGGGCGGCTGATCGATCGTATCTATGCGCGTCCGTCGCCCGTTTAGGTGCCGTACCACCGAATTGCCCTCGTGTTGATCATGGCTGAATCTCGTCGGTGCGGGCATGGAATGGTGCGCAACGGCCCGAGACCGTACGGTGATTCGACCGGCGGGGCGCTCTTGCGTACCGGAGTGACGTGTGCTGCCAGTGGGCCGGGGCGGACGACCGTTCGGCCCCTCGGACGGGCGAGGCGGGTGGGCGGTCGGAGTTGGCCCACGACCTGTCCAGCCGATCGTGTCGGACGCGCCCCGGCGTGCTCCCGGCCCGCGCTCGCGCGGGGCGCCGTCCGTCCGTCCCCGTCGGTCGTCGGCTGGGCCCTGGTGGGGCTACAGCGCGCTGTACAACGCGTCGATCAGCGCCATCTTGCGGGGATCATCAGCGATGTTCGACCCCATCCGGTTCATCACATATCCCAGGCTGACGCCCGCCTCCGGATCCGCGAGTCCGCAGGAGCCGCCGAAACCGTCATGGCCGACCGCCCTGGGATTGGGCCCGTACGAGCCGTTCCCGCCGCTCAGCCAGAGCCCGAGGCCGATCTCCGTGTCGTGGGCGAAGCCGGCGCCCAGCACCAGGTCCCGGCAGCCGCCCTGGCCCTCGCGGACCCGCTCGACCGTCTCCGGGGAGAGCACGCGGTGCTCGCCGAGGCGTCCCCGCCCGGCCAGGATCCCGTACAGCGCGGCGACCGCGCGTGCCGTGCCGTGGCCGTTGGCGGCGGGGATCTGCGCGGCGCGCCACGCGGCCGTGTTGGCATCGGCGGCGCCTGTCGCGGGGTTGCCCAGGGCCGCGAGTGCGACCGGCTCCATGTGCGCGTAGGCGGCGGCCTGTTCGCCGGTGAGCGGGGTGCGCGGATGCACCAGTTCGGCGGCGCGCCCGGCCTCCTTCTCCGGCAGCCCGATGGTGAAGTCGATACCGAGCGGAGCGGTCACCTCCCGGCGCAGGAGCTCGCCGGGCAGCAGGCCCGTGACGCGTCTGACGACCTCGCCGACCAGGAAGCCGTAGGTGAGGGCGTGATAGCCGGACCGGGTGCCAGGCTCCCACCAGGGCTCCGTCGCGGCGAGCCGGGAGGTGGTCAACTCCCAGTCGTAGAGCTGCTCGACGGAGTGTGGTTCGCGCAGTCCGGCCAGCCCCGCGCGGTGCGCGAGCAACTCCCGTACGAGCACGGACTCCTTGCCGGCCGCGGCGAACTCGGGCCAGTACGTGGCGACCGGCGCGTCCGGGTCGAGCAGTCCGCGGTCGATCAGCAGATGCGCGCACAGGGCCGTCGCGCCCTTGGTCGTCGACCACACGTTGACCAGGGTCTCGCGCTCCCACGGCCGGGTCCGCGCGCCGTCCGCCCACCCCGCCCACAGGTCGACCATCGGCTCGCCGTCGGCGAGCACGGTGACGGCCGCGCCGAGTTCGTCCCGCTCCTCGAAGTTCCTCTCGAACGCGGCGCGCACGGCGGCGAACCGTTCGTCGCAGTGCCCCTGTATCCGCGGTGCGCGTGATGTCATCTGGCCCCTCCGTCGCCCCGGGGCGGGCCGGGTGGCCCGCCGGTGGATCCGGTTTGCCAGGAAACGTACCGACTGGTCGGACCGGCGGGAAGGCGTCGGGCAGCGCCGCACGGAACGTCCGATGTGTGAGGCGATCCATGTTTGTTTATGGTTGAACGAATATATCGACCCGTCGCACACCGGAGCGCGACGGCATCAAGTTGCCGGTCCTGAAAGGGGATAGGAGGGTGAGCCTTAGCGTGCAATCCACCATGAAACGGACCATGAGGAGTGATTCACATGCCACGAGGCTCCAGCCCCAAACGTGAGCGCCAGTACGAACACATCAAGGACAGCGCGCGAGCGCGCGGCGAGAGCGCGGCGCGGTCGGAGCAGATCGCCGCACGCACCGTGAACAAGGAAAGGGCCCGGGCGGGGGAGTCCCGTACGGCGAGCAAGTCGTCCACTCAGGACATGGCCTCCTCCAGGCGTGGCGGACAGCGCTCGCACAGCGGCGCCGCGGGCCCCACGTACGACCAGCTGTACGCCGAGGCGCAGCGCCGTAATGTGCATGGCCGCTCGTCCATGAACAAGGCCGAGCTGAAGCGCGAACTGGGGCGCTGACCCGCTCATGGCGGCCGGCGGGGCCCGGAAGGTGGACGGGGCCCGGGAGGCCTGAGGTGCCGAGGAGGCCTGCTGGGCCCGGGGCGCCGCGCGGCACCTCGACGTGATCGCGCGGCGCCGACCCCGTCCGTGCCGACCCCGGCCGCGTCCGACGCGCCCTCCGCGCCCGACGCGCCCCAACGGCCGCCGAACGGCCGCCACATGCCGGTGCCCTGGACGATGCCGTGACCGTCGCCTCGGAAGGGGACGGCCGCCCGTCCGCCCACCCGTCCGCCAGGATCGCCGCCCGTCCGGGGCGCCCGGGCCGTCCGGGCCACTCCGGGCCGCCCGCGATCGACCGTACGGCGCAGACGCGCCAGGTTTCTCACGCGGCGCCGGATCGTCACACGGTCACTGCCGCGCTCGCCGCCGCCGGGCGGGACGTACCGCGCCGGGGATGCCGGGGTCGAGATCTTCCGCTCCGGTCCGACCTCCGGTGCGGTGAAGGGATGATCGCACCGCGCCACTACAGTTTCAGCGCCCCCTCAGCTCGGCACGAGAGGTATCTGTGACTCAGCACGCGTTCCCGGACGGCAATGGCGACGGCCACGACGGCGGCCACGACGGCGGCTACGGCGATGGCTACGGCCACGGCTACGGCGATGGCGACGGCGCGAGAGACCGCGGGCGTGACTGGTGGCGGGAATCCGTCGTCTACCAGATCTATGTCCCCAGCTTCGCCGACGCCGACGGCGATGGAATGGGCGACCTCCGCGGGATCACCGACCGGCTCGGCCATGTCGCCGAACTCGGCGCGGACGCCGTCTGGCTCACGCCGTTCTACCGCTCCCCGCTGGCCGACGGAGGCTATGACGTCGCCGACTACCGGGACGTCGATCCGCGGCACGGCACCCTCGACGACTTCCGCGCGCTGCTCGGCAGGGCCCGTGCGCTCGGGCTCCGTACGATCGTCGACATCGTGCCGAACCACTGCTCCGACCAGCATCCCTGGTTCGCCGAGGCACTGGCGTCCGAGCCCGGCTCGGCCGCCCGTGACCGCTTCGTCTTCCGGGAGGGACGCGGCCCCGACGGCGCCGAGCCGCCCGCGGACTGGCAGTCGAAGTTCGGCGGCCCGGCCTGGACGCGCGTGCCCGACGGGCAGTGGTACATGCATATCTTCGCCGCCGAGCAGCCCGACCTGAACTGGGAGAACCCCGACGTCACGGCGGAGTTCGAGAGCATCCTGCGCTTCTGGCTCGACCTCGGGGTCGACGGCTTCCGCATCGATGTGGCGCATGGCCTGCGCAAGGACCTCACCGCGCCGCTGCGCGACACCCGGGGCGGTGACACGGCGCCCCTCAACTCCCCGCCGAGCGGCGAGAACCACCCTTTCTGGGACCGCGACGAGGTCCATGACATCTACCGCGTCTGGCGGAAGATCACCGACTCGTACGCCCCGCCCCGGATCATGGTCGCGGAAGCGGGCGTGAGCGCCGCCAGGCTGCCGCTCTACACCCGGCCCGACGAACTGCACCAGGCGTTCAACTTCTTCCATCTGCGCTGCCCGTGGGACGCCGGTTCCTTCCGTGAGGTCATCGACACCTCGCTCAGCGGCGCGGCCTCTGCCGGGGCCCTGCCGACCTGGGTGCTCTCCAACCACGATGTGGTGCGCCACCGCAGCCGTTACGGGCTGCCCGAGGGCACGGACCTCCGTGCCTGGCTGGTGACCGACGGCCGGGACCCGGAGCCCGACGACGCCCGGGGAGGCCGACGGGCGCGGGCCGCCGCGCTGCTGACCCTCGCGCTGCCCGGTACGACCTACCTCTACCAGGGCGAGGAACTGGGCCTCTCCGAGGTCGCCGATCTACCGGCGGACGCGCTGCGCGACCCGATGTGGGAGCGCACGGGCCACCGGGTGAAGGGCCGCGACGGCTGCCGGGTGCCGCTGCCGTGGACCACGGCCGGCTCCTCGTACGGCTTCGGACCAGGCGGCAGCTGGCTGCCGCAGCCCGACGGGTGGGGCGAGTGGTCGGTGGAGGCCCAGTCCGGCAGGCCGGACTCGTTCCTGGAGCTGTACCGTACGGCGCTGTCCGCGCGCCGGGGCTTCCGCGGCGACGAGAGCTTCGCGTGGCTGCCCTCGGCCCCGGGTGAACTGGCCTTCAGGAAGGGCGAGGGCCTGGTCTGCCGGGTCAACCTGTCCGACGCGCCAGTGCCGTTGACCCTGCCGGCCGGAACGAGGCCACTGCTGGCGAGCGGCGAACTGACGGCCGACGCGGGGCAGGACATCACCCTGCTGCCGCCGGACACGGCGGTCTGGCTGGACACGAGGAAGATCTAGGAAGGGCAGGGAAGGTCCGGGAAGGTCAGACCGGGCGGGCGGTGAAGACGCGATCCCTGGGTATGCGTACAGTTGCGCAACTAAGCAATGTAAGCGGACTGGGGAGAACGACGTGGGCATCATCAGCTGGATCATTCTGGGGCTGCTGGCCGGGGTGATCGCGAAAATCCTGCTGCCCGGACGCGATCCCGGAGGGCTGGTCGGCACCACGCTCATCGGTATCGCCGGTGCCTTCGTGGGTGGTTGGCTCTCCGCGAAGATCTTCGACCGCCCGGTGCAGAAGGAGTTCTTCGACGCGGCGACCTGGGGCGCGGCGATCGGCGGCTCGCTCGTGCTGCTCATCCTCTACCGGCTGCTCTTCGGTAATTCACGCGACTGACGCGACTGACGGGACTCACGCGACTGACGGGGCTGACGCTTCCGACGGGACCGTGGGACCCACGGGGCGAGATGAGACGCGGGGCGGTGGCCGACGGCCACCGCCCCGCGTGCGTCCGCCCAGTCCGAGGGCGGGCGGGCCGCTACTCGTCGCCGCCCTCGTCCTCCTCGCCCTCGAACGCGTCACCGATCTCGTCGACGACCTCGGCGGCCACCATGCCGCCGATCACACCGACCGCCACGCCCGCGGCTACGCCGGCCACCACCGCCCCCGTGCTGGGGCCGGACCGATGCCCGCCGGAGTGGTGCTCCCCGTGGTGCTCCCCGTGGTGCTCCCCGTGATGTGCGCCGTAGTGGCCCGGGTGCGCGCCGCGGCTGTCGACAAGTTGCTTGATCCACCTGTCGACTTCGGCGTTCCAGTCCATGTGCGGGACGTTGTGATGCGAGACCGTGAACCGGTTGACCGCGTCGTGTCCGCCGGAGAAGAGCCCACCGCGCTTGTCGGCCTCGATGACGACGTCCATTCCGCCGGCGGTGGCGAGGAAGGTGACCTCGATCTCGTTCAGCGCGTGCGCGTAGTGCGCCGGCGGGGTGAGTTCGAGCTCCTGGTAGAAGGGCAGCCGCTGGTCGGTGCCGTTGATACGGCCCAGTTCCAGATCGGCCGATTTGAAGCCCCAGCCCAGCTGCCCCAGGGCCTCCAGAACGGCCTCCTGGACCGGCAGGGGAGAGACGGTGAGCTGGTCCAGATCGCCCTTGTCCCGCGCCCCGGACACCGCCAGCTCGGTCCGCACCCCAAGGACCACGCCCAGTGGCTGGCCGTGGAGTTCGGTCACGGGCGTCTCCCACGGCAGGGTCAGCGTGAACGGAATCGTCTGCTCCGACTCCTCCGCCAGCCGGAACCCACCGGCGACGGTGACCCGGTCGAAGACGACCGTGCCCTCGGTCTCCTCGTCATGTCCCTCGGCCTCGACCCGGGCGACCAGGTCCAGCGTGATCTGCTCGATCTCCAGGTCCGTACGGCCGCCCCGCAGCCGCACCTGACCCGACAGCGGGCCGCCCGGCACGGCGGCCACGCTGTCCAGCACAGTGTCGACAGACGGTCCGCCGACACCGACGGCTCCGAGCAGTTTCTTGAACACCATCGTGGCGTCCACTCCTTCATAGGGGTGTTGAACGCCACCAGAACTACCCCAGGAGGTAAAGCGGTTCCCAAGAGGCGCCCCGACCAGGCATATTTCCAGCCACTCGGCCGACCGCGCCCTACGCCGACCGGGCTCCGAGTCGGCCGCGTTCCAAGCCGACCGCGTTCCAAGCCGGCCGCGCGGGGACTACGCGGAGCGGTCGCGGCGTTCCCTGCCGCGGCCGGGCTTCTCGCGCGGTACGAGCGTGGGGTTGACGTTGTCGAGCACGGTGTCGCGGTCGACCACGACCCGCGCCACATCGTCCCGGCTCGGTACCTCGTACATCACATTGAGCAGCACCTCTTCAAGGATCGCGCGGGCCGCGCGGGCGCCGGTGCGGCGCAGCAGCGCCTGCTCGGCGATCGCGCCGATGGCGTCCTCGGTGAACTCCAGCTCCACCCCGTCGATTTCGAAGAGCCTCTGGTACTGCCTGATCAGCGCGTTGCGCGGCTCGGTGAGGATCCGTGTCAGCGCCGCCCGGTCCAGGGGCTGTACGGTCGTCACCATCGGGAGGCGGCCGACGAGCTCCGGGATCAGCCCGAACTTCAGCAGGTCCTCCGGCAGCACCTCGCGGTAGAGGTCGCGCCGCTCCCGCTCCTCCTTGCCGGCGATCGTCGCGCCGAAGCCGATGCCCCCGCGGTCGGCCCGCTGCTCGACGATCCGCTCCAGGCCGGCGAAGGCGCCGCCGACGATGAACAGCACATGGGACGTGTCGATCTGGAGGAACTCCTGCTGCGGGTGTTTCCGGCCGCCCTGGGGCGGTACGGAGGCGACGGTGCCCTCCAGGATCTTCAGCAGCGCCTGCTGGACGCCCTCGCCCGAGACATCGCGGGTGATCGACGGGTTCTCGCTCTTGCGGGCGACCTTGTCGATCTCGTCGATGTAGATGATCCCGCGCTCGGCCTTCTTGATGTCGTAGTCCGCCGCCTGGATCAGCTTCAGCAGGATGTTCTCGACGTCCTCACCCACATAACCGGCCTCGGTGAGCGCGGTGGCGTCGGCGATCGCGAACGGTACGTCGAGCATCCGGGCGAGCGTCTGGACCAGATAGGTCTTGCCGCAGCCGGTCGGACCGATCAACAGGATGTTGGACTTGCCGAGTTCGACCGGCTCGCCCCCGTCCGCGGTCTCCGCCCGCTCGTCCCCGCTGATGCGTTTGTAGTGGTTGTAGACCGCCACCGAGAGGGCCATCTTGGCGTTCCTCTGCCCGACGACATACTGATCGAGGAAGGCGTGGATCTCGCGCGGCTTCGGCAGCTCCCGTAAACCGTCCGCGTGGGCGCCGTCGAGCTCCTCCGCGATCAACTCATTGCAGAGCCCGACGCATTCGTCACAGATGCAGACAGGGCTCGGACCCGCGATGAGCTTCCTGACCTGCTTCTGGTTCTTCCCGCAGAAAGTACATCTGAGCAGTTCGCCGCCGTCACCGATGTGTGCCACTGGGAAGCGTCTCCTCAACGGTTGTGCGGCATTCGCATGGTTGGACCATATGACATCACCATCTGAGTGGTCACGGTATCTTGAAGCGGCACTGAACAGCAACGCGGGGACGAGTGAGGGCGATGGGCCGGCTCAGCAGGGCGGAGCTGCAGGAGCACAACCGCGCCAAGGTACTGGCCGCCGCCAGGGACGAGTTCGCCGAACGCGGGTTCAGGGACGCCAAAGTCGACGGTATCGCCGAGCGCGCCGGGTTGACACGCGGGGCGGTCTACTCCAACTTCCCCGGGAAGAGAGCACTTTACTTCGCGGTCCTGGCCGATCTCGCCGAGCGCGAGTCCATATCCGCGTCCGAGGCCGACGACGAGACCTCGTCCGTGTCTGTGTCCGTGCCCGTGTCCGACGCCGCGCCCGCACGGGATTCCGCGCGTGATTCCGCACGTGATTCCGTATCCGGGACCACGCGTGACGCGCTCGGCGCGCTCGCCCGCGCCTGGGTCGCCCGGCTGCCGCTCGCCGACACCGACGAGGAACACGGCCCGGCGCGGCTCGATATGCATGTGATGCCGGAAGTCCTCGCCGAGGGGCGGATCCGGCGCCCCTTCGCGCAGTTGATGAAGCTGGACGCGATTCTGCTCGGGCTGGCTCTGGAGCGCCTTCGGCCGCCCAAGGGGCACGACGGGATCAGCGGTGACGGGCCCGGCGCCGACGGGTCGGGCAGTGACCGGTTCGGCAGCCAGGTGCGGGTCGCGGAGGCCGCGCTCACCACCCTGCACGGCGCCAGTCGGCTCGCCGCCGTCGCTCCCGGCTTCGTGGAGCCCTTCAACGTCGTCAGCGCCGTCGAGCAGTTGGCCGGCCTCGCGGTCCACGACTGGTGGCCGCCGCCACATGTGATCACCCAGGCATGGCCGACCGACGAGCCGTGGGACCCGCCGCCGGTGCGGGACGCGGTACGCGGCGAGCCCGCGCGGCTCACGGGCGACGGCGTGGTGGCGATTCTCGGGCTGCACCGCATCGAGGCCGTCGAAGAGGCGGTACGGGCCGCACCGCCCGGCGCCCGGATCACCGCCGTCCTGGTCACCGGCGACCCCGCGGAACTGGCACCACTGGCACGGCTGACCGTCGCCGGTCTCTGTACCTGCCTGCGCCAGGCCTTCCCGCCCTCGGCCTGGCCCCGGCTGCAAGTGGTGTTCGACGAGTCGGGCGCCTTCGCGGCGGCGGCCGGCCTGCCCGCCGTCAGTGACGCGACCGAGGCCGCCGTACGGGTCGAGGCGGGCCGTATCGTGGCCCGCGCCGACGGCCGCGGCGCCTGCCACGCGGCGGCGTCGGCCGAGGTGGCGGCCCCGCGGATCAGCGGGTAAGTACGGGCTCCGGTCCGCCCGTTGGCGCGGTGATCCGTCGATCCGGCGGCCCGGACAAATAATTCGCGTCACCTCGTCCGGTACGGCTAGGGTGAGCGCCGTAGGACGGGCCGACGCTCGTCGGCCGTCGGCCGTCAGCCGTCGCGGCCCGCCCCGGACCGGACCGAGGAATCAGGAGGTGAGGACATTGATGACTGTCACCACGCTGGGCGCTGCCCAGGAGCAGAAGTTCATCAATCCCACCCCTGTGGTCTCCGGCTGACCTTCCACCTCATCTCTCGCGCCCACGGGCGCGTGCCGGGGCCACCCTTGTGAAGGGTCCCCCTTGTCTCTCTCTTCTCTGCTCGCTTTCCCCTCCTCCCACCCGCTCGTTCCGTACGGCTGGGACGAGGGCTGGGAAGCCGCGTTCGCCCCGTACGCCGAACGCGGCCTGGTGCCCGGCCGTGTGGTGCGGGTCGACCGCGGTCAGTGTGATGTCGTCACCCCGGACGGCCTGGTACGGGCCGACACCGAGTTCGTGACCCCGCGCGATCCACTGCGGGTGATCTGCACCGGCGACTGGGCGGCCGTCGACCCGGGCGGCGATCCCCGGTTCGTACGGGAGTATCTGCCGCGGCGTACCGCGTTCGTACGGTCCACCGCCTCCACCCGCTCCGAGGGCCAGGTCCTCGCGGCCAATGTCGATCACGCGGTCATCGCGATCTCCCTCGCCGTCGAACTCGACCTCGGGCGCGTCGAGCGCTTTCTCGCCCTCGGCTGGGAGAGCGGCGCCCTCCCGGTCATCGTGCTCACCAAGGCCGATCTCGTGGACGATCCCGCCGTGCTCGGCCATCTGGTCGAGGACGTACGGATCAGCGCGCCCGGAGTGCAGGTGCTGACCGTCAGTTCGGCCACGGGGGAGGGGATCGATGTGCTCTCCGCCGTGCTCTCGGGCGGCACCAGCGTCCTCCTCGGTATCTCCGGGGCCGGCAAGTCGACCCTCGCCAACACCCTGCTCGGGGAGGAGGTGATGGACGTGCGGTCCACCCGTGACGCGGACGGGAAGGGACGGCACACCACCACGACCCGCAATCTCCTCGCCATGCCCGGAGGCGGCGTGCTCATCGACACCCCGGGGCTGCGCGGGGTCGGGCTGTGGGACGCCGAGACCGGGGTCGGGCAGGTCTTCTCGGAGATCGAGGATCTCGCCGAGGAGTGCCGGTTCCACGACTGCGCGCATCTGGCGGAGCCGGGGTGCGCCGTGCTCGCCGCGATCGAGGACGGCTCGCTGTCGGTGCGGCGGCTGGAGAGCTACCGCAAGCTGCTCCGCGAGAACCAGCGCATCGTCGCCAAGACCGACGCCCGGCTGCGCGGCGAGATCCGGCGGGACTGGAAGCGCAAGGGCGCGGAGGGCCGCGCGGCCATGGAGGCCAAGCGCGGACGGATCCGGTAGCGGCGGACCGGGAGTCCGGCCGGCCCGCCCGGCAGCCCGTCCCCGGGCCGCCGGGCGGCCGGCCGCGCCGCCGGGCTCAAGGAACGTGGTGTCCGAAATCCGCCAGTCCCGTGCGGCGGGCCGTCGCACACTGGGAACCGTGATGGACGAGGAGACGAGATACGAGGCGGTCGCCAGCCGCGACGCGCGTTTCGACGGCGCGTTCTTCTTCGCCGTCGAGACGACGGGGATCTACTGCCGGCCGAGTTGCCCGGCCGTGACCCCGAAGCGGAAGAACGTACGGTTCTACCCGACCGCGGCGGCAGCCCAGGGCCATGGCTTCCGCGCCTGCCGCCGGTGCCGGCCGGACGCCGTGCCCGGGTCGGCGGAGTGGAACGTACGCGCCGATGTCGTCGGCCGTGCGATGCGGATGATCGGCGACGGGATCGTGGACCGGGAAGGGGTGCCGGGGCTGGCCGGGCGCCTGGGCTACAGCGCCCGGCAGGTGCAGCGCCAGCTCACCGCCGAACTGGGCGCCGGACCCGTCGCCCTCGCCCGTGCCCAGCGGGCGCACACGGCACGGGTGTTGCTCCAGACGACCGGGCTGCCGGTCACGGAGATCGCGTTCGCGGCCGGTTTCGCGAGCGTGCGCCAGTTCAACGACACGATCCGGCAGATCTACGCCCGTACCCCCAGTGCGCTGCGCGCCGAGTCGGGGACCGGCGTCCGCACCGGGACCGGCGTCCGCACCGGGACCGGGACCGCGACGGGGACCCGGACCGTGACGGGGACTGGGACCGCGACCGGAACCCGGACCGCGACGGGGACCGGGGCCCGTGCGGGCACCCGCGCGGTGACCAAGTCTCCTTCGCGGGCCACCGCGTTCCCTCCCGACCTGGCACCGTGCACCGACGTGCCACTTCTCACCGGCATCCCCCTGCGGCTCGCCTACCGGGGCCCCTACGCGGCGCGCGAGGTCTTCGACCTCCTCGCCCGGGAAGCGCTCCCGCACACGGAAGAGGTGATCGGCGAGGCCGGCGCCCGCACCTACCGCCGTACGCTACGGCTGCCGCACGGCCCCGGCTTCGTCTCCGTGGACGAGACCCGGCCGGTCGGCGACGTACGCGACGCACGCGACCCACGCGCCCGGAGCGGCTGGCTGGAGGCGCGGATCCATCTCACCGAGCTGCGCGATCTCACCACCGCCGTACAGCGGTTGCGCCGGCTCTTCGACCTCGACGCCGATCCGTACTCCGTGGACGAACGCCTCGGCGCCGACCCGCGGCTCGCTCCGCTCGTCGCGGCGCGCCCCGGGCTGCGCTCGCCCGGCGCCGCCGAACCGGAGGAGTACGCCCTGCACGCGCTCGTCGGCCACACGGCGGCCGCCCGGCTCGTCGAGAGATACGGCGAGCCGGTGGAACTCCCCTGCGGACGGCTCGACCGGCTGTTCCCCGAGCCGGCGGCCCTGCGTGACGACCCGGTCGCGGGCCCGCTCGCCGCCGCGCTCGCCGACGGGACCGTACGGCTCGACCCCGGAGCGGACCGCGACGAGTCCGAGCGGGCCCTGCTGGCCGTGGCCGGGGTGACCCGGCGTACGGCGGCGCTGATCCGGATGCGGGCGCTCGGCGACCCCGATGTGGCACCCGAGGGGGAGCGGGACGACGAGGTGTGGCGGCCGTGGCGGTCCTACGCGACGTGGCATCTGCGTCTCCACGCGGACCACGCCGTCGGCCACGCCGGCCCGGCCGCATAAGACCGGCAAGACCGGCAAGACCGGCAAGACCGGCAAGGCCAGCAAGACCGGTCAGACCGGGAACCAGGCCCTGCCCGACCGGACCGTCAGTCGAGACCCCAGCTGTGGATCCTGCGGGGGTGAATGCGGATCAGCTCCTCGCTGAAGTGCGGACCGAGGTCGTGCGGCCCCGTCAGCAACTCCGCCTCGCCCCGGATGTCGAGCCCGCGTACCTTCCACGGATCGGTGCTCACGATGTCGTCGACGACCAGCGCCACTCGCGGATTCGCCTGGAGATTGCGCCACTTCTTCGTGGTTCCCAGCGCCAGACCACCGATCAGGATGGTGTCGTCGTCCTGTGGGAAGAAGCCGACCGGGTTGGCCTGGGGCTGGCCCTTGGGATCCACGGTCGCCATCCGCCCCAGCCGCTGGGACCTCAGATACGCGCGCTCGGCCTCACTGAATTCGGTCATGCTCCCAGCCTCACACGGATACCTCCCACGGCGCATCAGCCCCGCGACCCGCCCAGGGACCAGGTCCGAGGGCGTCGCGCTCCGTGCCGTAGACGGACGAGCTGCCACACTTCCCTCTGCCCCCTGTGCGGGATCGGGCTCAGCGGCGCGGGTCGCGCGCCACCCAGCCCTTCTCGTAGGCGTGCCAGCCCAGCTGGAGACGGGTCGTCACCCCGCTCAGCTCCATCAGCCCCTTCACCCGGCGCTGTACGGTGCGCAGCCCCAGGTCCAGCTGTTTGGCCACGCTCGCGTCGGTCATGCCGGCGAGCAGCAGGGACAGGATCTCCAGGTCGGTCGTGTCAGGGCCGGGCAGGCCGAGCTCCGTGACCGTGCCGTCCGTACCGAGCCGTAGGGGCAGCGCCTCGCGCCACACCGCCTCGAAGAGCCCCGTCAGCGACTCCAGTAGTCCGCTGGCATGCACGACCAGCGCCGCCGGCCCGAGCCCACGGCCCGTCAGCGGCACCATCGCGAGGGCACGGTCCGCCACCACCAGCTTGGTCGGTACCCGCTCGGTCACCCGGACCTGCTCGTCGCGGCCGAGCGCGGCGGACAGTTCGGTGATTCCGGTGGGCAGCGACAGCACCTCGCGTTCGAGCACCACCCGGTACGTGACGCCGCGCGTGGCCGCCCGTTCCTCGGCCTCGTTGTCCATCCCGGTCACGGCCACCGGCCGGCCGGTGACCAGGGCACAGACCTCGTCGGTGGCGCCCAGTTGCAACTGGCGGAAACGGTGGGCGACCGCGCTCGCGCCCGTCACCACCTCGATCAGATCGTGCACCGCCGGTTCCGTGGCCTCCGCGCGGTACTCCTCCGCGAGCAGTACGGCGGCCAGTTCGGCCTGTTCCAGCTCATGGCGGTGCTGGGTGAGCAGCGCGCCGAGCGCGACGGCGGGCGGCGCGGCGACCCACCGTCCGGTACGGGACGAGGACTGCGCGGCCAGACCCTGGCGCTCCAGCCGGCGCAGCGCCCGTTCGGTGTCCGGCTCGGGGAGTGCGAGCCGATGGGCCAGATCCGCCACCTCCGCGGCGCCGATCGCCACCAGCGCGCGGTACGCGGACTCCTGTCTCTCGTCGAGACCTATCGCTCCCAGCATCCCTGACAACCCCTCCCTGGACGCCCGCGCGGCCTCCCCGGCCGCACTCTTTCCGCCACGGGCCGTGGCGGAAACCGGCCACGGCGTAAACCCGCCGCTCCCCATCATCCCTGTACAGGCCGTCTGTCTGCCAAGGTGGCGCCATCACAGCTGCAACAGACCCGGTCATATTCCTCCTGGGTATGCATGACCGGCTCTGCTCGAATCTGTGAATGTCCGCCGGGTGTCCTTCCCGTGGGGGGTGGGGTCGCCCGGCGGACTCCGCGGCTCGTCTCCGCGGCCCTTTTTCCTCTCGCCCCGTTTTCCCGTCCTCGGCGCGGTCGACAATAGGGTCATGAGCCAGCAGGGGGAGAGGTCGCCCGACGGCGACTGGTGGAACCGGCTGTACGACGACTCCACACCGGACACGGGCCCCGCCCGGGCGACGGGTGACACGCTCGACGATCGCTTCGACTCGGCGGCGCAGGCGGTGTCGGATCCGTCCTCGGGTCAGGTCTCGGATCCGGTCTCGGATCTAGTCTCGGAACCGGCGTCCGAGGCGCTGGGGGTCCAGGCGAAATCCGTGACGACCCCGAAGCCACCGCGACCGCGGCCCCAACCCCCCGTCGCGGGGGCGCCATGGGAGCCGGCCGTGCCGTACGCGCCCAGCGACGCACGGCCGTTGCCGGGCGCCACGGCCGAGTCACCCCCCTCCTCGCCCCCGACCCAGCCCTCACCCTCGCCCCGGCCTCCGGACCCGCGTCGGTCAACTCCCCTGCCCCCCGCGCCTGTCGCCTCCCCGGCCGCCCCCGTCACCCATGTCGGCGACGGGCCGCCCGCCTACGACCCCGAGCCCACCGCCCTGCCCGCCACGCACGCCGACCGGCTGGACGAGATCGTCGCCGACACCGTCCTCGACGGCGCGCGTTACGGGACGTACACCCTGCGCGCCATGTCGGTACGGGGCGACTCCGCGCGCCACCGCGGCGAGCCCCGCCGCGACGCCCTGCTGACCGTCCGCTTCGGGGCCGGCGCCGACGCGCTCGTCCTCGTCGCCGTCGCGGGCGGCGCCCGAGCCACCGAGGGCTCCCACCGCGCCGCGGCGGACGTGTGCCGGTGGATCGGCGGCGCTGTCGGACGCAGCCACGACAGCCTCTCCGCGGACATAAGAGCCGGCCGCAGGGACGACCTCAAGTCCGGGCTGCACCGGCTGACCGACCGGGGGTTCGGCAAACTCCGGGCCCGCGCCGCCGAACTGGGGCTGCGCCCCGAGCAGTACACCGCGGGCCTGCGCTGTCTGCTGCTCTCCGCCGACCCCGACTGCCGTACGCGCGTGTTCTTCGGGGTCGGCGACGGCGGCCTCTTCCGGCTCAGGGACGGCGCGTGGCAGGACCTGGAGCCGCCCCTCGCCAGGCCGGGCGCCTCCACCGGCCCGCCCGTGACCGGCTTCGGCTCCCCGCCCGCCGAGACGCCCGAGGGCGACCGGCTGACCATGGACCTGGAGATCACGAAACCCCCGTCCGCGTACGACACGTTCCGGAGCGACGGGTCCCGGCGCGACGCGTTCCCGTATGCCACCTCCCCGTACGCCGAGGGGCCGCCTCCGCCGCCGCCCGAGCCGTTCCGGTTCCGCGCCTCGGTCGCCCGGCCGGGCGACACCCTCCTGCTGTGCGGCCCCGGCCTGTCGGAGCCCCTGCGCGCCGAGCCCGCACTCGCCCGCGAACTGGCCAACCGCTGGGGCCCGACCACCCCACCGGGTCTGGCCGAGTTCCTCGTGGACACCGGGCTGAGGGTGAAGGGCCACGCCGACGACCGCACGGCGGTCGGCGTCTGGGAGGCGTGAGCGCGCCCGGCGCTGACCGCGTCCGGCGCTGACCGCGTCCGGCGCTGACCGCGTCCGGCGCTGACCGCGTCCGGCGCTGACCGCGCACGGCTCGCGAAGGTCCGCACGGACGGGACAGGGCCGACGCGCGTCACGGCCGTCGGTCCTGTCCCGTCCTGCGTACCCGCTACGCGGGCGTGAGCCGCAGCGTCAGGATCTGGAACGGCCGCAGCCGCAGCCGCAGTCCCTCCTCGTCCGTCTCCGCGTCGTGCAGCGGCCGCTCCAGCAGATCCGTCACCCGAGCGCCGATCACCGGGAAGCCGACCCGCAGCGTCGCCCCGGCCCGGCCGCCGGCCGACTCGTAGAGCCGTACGATCACATCCCCGCTCCGGTCCTCGGCGAGCTTGACCGCTTCCACGGTCACCGCCGGGTTGTCGACCTTCACCAGCGGCAGCTGCTCCGGTGCCGGTGCCCCGCGCAGCGGCAGATTGAGCGCCAGACCCTCCTGTACGGTCTCCTCCACCGTCCCGCCGGGCAGCAGGGCGTACTGGAAGCGGTGCGTGCCGAGATCGGTCTCGGGGTCCGGGCTGTGCGGGGCGCGCAACAGCGTCAGTCGTACCGTCGTGCCGAGACCGTCCCGGTGCGGCGCGCGCGTCACCTCGTGACCGTAGGTCGAGTCGTTGAGCACCGCGACGCCGTAGCCGGGCTCGGCGACCCGCAGCCAGCGGTGCGCGCAGATCTCGAACCGGGCGGCGTCCCAGCCGGTGTTGTCGTGCGTCGCCCGGTGCACATGGCCGAACTGCACCTCGGCGGTGGACCGTTCGGCGTGCACGTCCAGCGGGAACGCGGCCTTGAGGACCTTCTCCGACTCCTGCCAGTCGACCTCTGTGACGATGTCGACCCGCCGGGTGTCGGCGGTGAGCCGGATCTCCTGGGTGATCCGGGACGACCCGAACGTCCGTACCACCCGTACCGCCGCCCTCAGCGGACCCTCCTCGATCAGCTCGACGGAGTCGGCGGTGGTCAGATCGGTGTGCCGGCGCCGGTAGTGCCGGTCGATGTCCCAGGCGTCCCACTGATTGGGGTGGTCGGGGTGGAGCTGGAGCAGATTGCCCCGGCCGCCGGGCGCCAGCACCTCGCGATCACCGACGAGATCGCGTACGGAGGAGAGCAGGCCGTCGGCGTCGACGACCACCTCCAGCCGCTCATTGCGCAGTGTGAATCCTCCATTGGCGGGCGCGGCCGTCACGGGGGCGGGGGCGAGTGTGGTGAATGTGCCCGGTGCCAACGCCCTGACCAGGGCCGGGGCCAGCACCTCACCGTCGGCCAGCGGCTGGGTCAGCACCCCGGGCGCCAGGTCGGAGGCGCGCGCCGCGACGACATCGCGGCGGGCGAACGGGGCCGCGTTCCAGACCCCCACCGCGCTGCCGCCGCCCAGCGCCGCGAGCGCGTCGTCGATGATGCCCGTGAGCTCGTCCTGTACCGCCGCGTAGGTCGCGCGCGCCTCACGGTGCACCCAGGCGATCGAGGAGCCCGGCAGGATGTCATGGAACTGGTGCAGCAGCACCGTCTTCCAGATCCGGTCCAGCTCCTCGTACGGATACATGTACGCGGCGGCGCGGCCGCCCGAGTGCAGCGCCGCCGCCGTCGCCCACAACTCGGCCTCCCGCAGCAGATGTTCGGCGCGCCGGTTGCCCTGCTTCGTCTTGGCCTGGGTGGTGTACGTGGCGCGGTGCAGCTCCAGATACAGCTCGCCCGACCAGACCGGGGCCCGCGCGCCGTACTCCTCCTCGGCCGCCGCGAAGAAGGCCGCCGGCGGCTCGATCTCGACCCGGGGCGAGCCCTCCAGGGACTTCAGCCGCCGTGCCCGCTCCATCATCTCCCGGGTGGGGCCGCCACCGCCGTCGCCCCAGCCGAACGGCACCAGGGACCGGGACGCCCGCCCCTTCTCCGCGAAGTTCCGCTCCGCGTGGGCCAGTTCGGAGCCATGGAACTGCGAGTTGTACGTGTCCACCGGCGGGAAGTGGGTGAAGACGCGCGTGCCGTCGATGCCCTCCCACCAGAAGGAGTGGTGCGGCATCTTGTTGGTCTGGTTCCACGAGAGCTTCTGGGTGAGGAACCACCTCACCCCCGCGAGCTTCGCCAACTGCGGGAAAGCCGCCGTGTATCCGAAGGAGTCGGGCAGCCAGATCTCCTCCGTCTCGACGCCCAGCTCCTCCTGGAAGAAGCGCTTACCGTGCACGATCTGCCGGGCCAGCGCCTCACCACCCGGCATATTGGCGTCCGACTCCACCCACATGGAGCCCACCGGCGCCCATGTCCCGTCCGCCACCGCCTGCTTGATCCGCTCCCAGATGTGCGGCTGGTGATCCCGCACCCAGGCGTACTGCTGCGCCTGCGAACAGGCGAAGACCAGCTCCGGGTAGTCGGCGGCGAGCGCCGTGACATTGGCGAAGGTCCGCGACGCCTTCCGTACGGTCTCGCGCAGCGGCCACAGCCAGGCCGAGTCGATATGGGCGTGCCCCGCCGCCGAGATCCGGTGGGCGCTCGGGGACGCGGGCCGGGAGAGCGCCTCCGCCAGCTCACCGCGGGCGGCGGTGGCCGTGCCCGCCACATCGTGCAGATCGAGCGCGTCAAGCATGGACTCAAGGGCGCGCAGGATCTCATGGCGCCGCGAGCGGTCCACGGGCAGCTCGCGCATCAGCTCCGCGAGCACCTCGATGTCGAGGATCAGATGCCAGACCTCCTGGTCCAGAACGGCCAGGTCGGCGGCGGCGAAGCGGTAGAGCGGACGGTCGCCCGCGGTCAGTACGTCACCGAGAGGCGTCGGCTGGAAGTCATGCAGGACGGCGGGGTTGGCGGCCGCCTCCAGCAGCAGCCGGACGGGTTCGCCGCCGGCCGCGGGCGACGCGACGGGGATGTACCGGTTGCGTGGATGGACGCCCTTGAGGGGGACTCCCGCGGCGTCGTACACCAGCCCCTCGGCCTGGAATCCGGGCCCGTCACCGGTGAACCCGGGGTCGATGACCACCTCCACCGGCAGCCCCGCCCAGGACTCGGGGACCACGCCCTCCAGCCGGAACCAGTGGGTGGACCAGGGCGAGCCCCACTCCGTGCCCGTGGTGAACGGCTCGTACGTGCCCTGGAGCGCCCGCTCCACCGGCACCGGCTCGCCCGGCGCGTGCCAGACGGAGAGCGAGAGCGGCTCCCGTGCCGCGTACTGCGCGGGACGGATGAACTGGCGCAGGGCCCGCTCCAGCCGCCCTTCCACCAGGGATCGGTCGTCGTGCATCGGTGCTCCTCGCTCCTCGGGATCGGCTCGCACGGTTTCACTCCCCCCGCACATCCCCGGACAGTCCTCGCGCACCCGTCGCGCGCCCTCTGCCCCCACCGCGACGATCAGGTGATGAACACCATGAGTGGTCCATTCCGGGTGGGGAATGCATCTCCTGTACGCGTACGAGCGTGGGGCGGGTCCGGACCGGCGAGGAGAGGGACGTCATGAGCGGGGGGACAGAGTGATGAGAGGTCTGCGACGCAGAGTGGGGGGCGCCGATCTCGCGGCCGTCCCCGAAGTACGCCACGCGTTGCGGGAGATGCTGCGGCACTGGCAGGAGCGGGACTCCGCGGCGGTGGCGGAGCTGCTGATCAGCGAGCTGGTGACGAACGCGCTGGTGCATACGGACGACGGCGCCGTGATCACGGCGACCGTCGCGGACTCCCGGCTGCGGGTGGAGGTGCGGGACTTCGTCGCGGGCGTGCCGACACCGCCCGCGCCCGAGCGGCCGGTGCCCGATGACGCCACGCACGGCAGGGGGCTCGCGCTGGTACGGAGCCTCGCGGACGACTGGGGGATACGGGCGCGGCCGGTGGGCAAGGTGGTCTGGTTCGAGCTCAACGGCGAGGCGGCGTAGGAGCGGTGAGAAGGAGTGCGCGGTGAGGAGCCGTGCGCGGTGAGGAGGAGTGCGCGGTGAGCGTGGTGGGGGACGGACGAAACAGCGGACCGGCGTGACGGCTGTCCGTCACACCGGTCCGAGTGCTGCTTGCTTGTGCGGTCGCCCCGCGTCAGCCGAACTGCTTCTCAAGGTCCTTGAGTTTGCGCTCCAGGGAGTCGAGTCTGGGCAGCGCCATGGTGTCGTCCTCCGCGGTCAGGTCCACCGTACGGGGAGTCTCCGCGGCCTTGACGGGCTGAAGGGAGAGCCGGGAGTGCTGGGTCAGCTGGCCGGGCTCCACTATGGCAGGCTCCGCTGCGGCTTCGACGGCCGGCGGCGAGCCCGATCCCGAGTTCACCGCGGGAAGGGCCACCTGACGGCCGCCACGCCCTCGGCCCCAGGCGCGGTGCTGGCGGTTGAGCGCCTTGATCTGCGCTCGGTCCAGCTTCTCCTGCTCCCGCCTGCGGTGCCGGTTCTGCTCCTTCTGGCGACGGTCCTCGCGGACCTCGTCGACCGCCTCGTCCAGCGTACGGACACCTTCGAGCAGCATCAGCGACCAGGCGCCGAAGGTCTCGCGGGGCGCCCGCAGCCACCGTACGATCCGGATCTGCGGCAGTGGACGGGGGACAAGACCCTGCTCACGCAGCGCCGCACGGCGGGTCTGCTTGAGCGCGCGGTCGAACAGGACCGCGGCCGAGAGGGACATACCGGAGAAGAACTGCGGAGCGCCTTCGTGACCGATGCCCGTGGGCGCGTGCACCCAGTTGAACCAGGCGGCGGCGCCGGCGAACGTCCACACCAGCAGTCGCGAGCCCAGGGCCGCGTCGCCGTGGCTGGCCTCACGCACCGCGAGTACGGAGCAGAACATCGCCGCGCCGTCGAGACCGAACGGGACGAGATACTCCCAGCCGCCGCTGAGACCGAGATTCTCCTGGCCGAAGCCGACCAGGCCCTTGAACGAGAGCGCGGCGGCGACCGCCGCGCAGCAGAACAGGAGTGCGTAGGAGGCGATGCCGTAGATGGCTTCCTTCCGTCTGCGGCGCTCCTCGCTGCGTTCCCAGGAATCCTCGACGGGTGCGGACTTGTCGGCCGCCGCGCGCTTGCCGCGCGCGAACACCGCCACGGCCACCAGGATTCCGACGAGCAGGACGACGCCGGGAAGCAGCCAGTTCAGCGATATGTCAGTCAGTCGCATGCGGTGTTCCTTGCACGGCAGTAGGGCGTTTGGGTCGCCATTTTGGCGGAAGTGCGGTGACGCTCAGGGGGTTTTGGGACAAGAGAACACCAACGAGGCGGTGCAGCACGTGAAGAGGCACGAACGGCTGACACCGCCGTTCGGCAGGTGGCTGTCATGTTCGATTAATATCACCCCTGCGGGTGGCGTGGGAGCGAGGGTGACGCGGGGTCAGACGCTCGCGGCGAGCTTCCGGACCCGCTCGTTGTCGCAGGTACGCGGGCAGGTCACGCAGGTGTCCTCCGGGCGCAGCGTGTAGAAAAGGCAGCAACTGGCCCGGTCACGGGTCGGCAAAGATTCACCGTCCGGTCCGGTCAGCTCGCGGAAACCCGCCGCACCGACGTAGGGCGCGGTCGTGCCCGGCATCAGCCGCTCAAGCTCCGCCATCGCGTACCGCTCCTCGCCCAGCAGATGGGCGATGTACCACAGGCCCTCGACGATCTCGTCGGTCGCCATCCCCCACAGCGCCCGCCGGCCGCGCCGCAGCCGGGGTGCGAAACCGTCGAGGACCGGCGCGAGATGGCCGGCGACGGCCGCCCGCACCTCGGCGCGCAGGGCTTCCTCGTCCGGCACGACCCGCGCGCCGGGCAGTATCGCGGCGGGGTCGTCCGGCAGACAGGCGAACTCGTCGATCCGTACGGTCATCCGGCCCAGCGCCCGCTGGAAGGAGACGGCCTCGACGGGCAGACGGGGCACCCTGCGGCGCAGGAACCAGGGCATCGTGATCAGCAGACAGGCGGGCCAGGCGTACCGGTGGAAGGCGAAGCCGGCGATCACATCGGGGCGCGCCTCCTGCCCGTAGTCCCGGCGTACCTGCGCCTCGTCCCAGGCGAGGAACGTGTCGAGGGCCGCGCCCCCGGCCGCCAGGTCCGCCGCGCTCACCCAGCCGCCACCCATCGGTGGCCGCTCACTCTCGGTGAGCTGGTCGATGCTCAGCGCGGGGAACACCTCGGCCAGACGGGCGTACGCGTCCGTCACGGGCGAGGCGAGGGAGCCGGGCAGCAGCGTGGGCAGGGTCATGCGGGGGACCACCGAATCGGGATCGTTTGGAGGTAAGCCTTACCTTATCCGATGTGATCGAGGTTTGAACTATGGCCCGGTCGGCCTATCGTGCACGGGTACGACGGGTAAGGAGGTGGGCCGGAATGGAGCAGGGCAGAGCGCGCGACGCCGCCGTGCCCCGGCCGTACGCCACGGACGCGCCGGAGGCGCCGGCAGCGTCAGGATCGACGGAGGCGCCGGGAAGTTCCAAGGGGTCCGCCTCCGAGACCCGGCGGGTGCCGGAGCAGGTGCGGGGTGAGCACACGCACAGTGACTCCGACCGGTCCGGCTGCCCCGCGCCGTCCGCGGCTCCGGTTGCTGCACCGTCCCCTTCCCCTTCCCCCTCTCCATCTCCTTCCTCGCTGTCCTCGTCCTCGCCGGTGCGCCGTCATTCCGTGCGCGGGCAGATCCTCGACGCCCTGCGCACCGCGCTCGTCAGCGGTGAGCTGGCCCCCGGCGAGGTCTACTCCGCCCCCGTGCTCGGCGAGCGCTTCGGCGTCTCCGCCACCCCCGTACGGGAGGCCATGCAACAGCTCGCGCTGGAAGGCGCCGTCGAGGTCGTGCTCAACCGCGGCTTCCGCGTCATCGCGCGCAGCGCCCGTGAACTGGCCGAGCTCGCCGAGGTGCGTGCCCTGCTCGAAGTGCCGGTGATGCTGCGGCTGGCCCGTACCGTTTCCGCCGAACGGTGGGCGGAACTGGTTCCGTTGGCGGAGGCGACCGGTGCCGCCGCCGCGATCGGGGACCGCGCGGCGTACGCGGAGCGCGACCGTGCCTTCCATCGCGCGCTGCTCGCCCTCTCCGGCAACCAGCAACTGGTCATGGTGGCGGACGATTTGCACCGCCGCTCGCAGTGGCCGCTGGTCAGCGCCCCGACCGTGCGCCGTGCCGATCTCGTCGCGGACGCGGCCGAACACTCCGCGCTGCTCGACGCGTTGACGGCGCGGGACCTGCCGGTGGTGCAGTCACTGATGAGGGAGCACTTCACGGGCTCGGCCGACTGAACCCGCACCGAGGTCATGGCGTCACCGACATGTCGACGTCACCGGTGTTCCGTGTCACCGGTGTTCCGCGTCACCGATGACGGGAGGCAGCCGCCGCCACTGCCAGCGCGGAGGTCATCACATCCGGGTCGAGAAGGGTGGTGTCCCCGAGACGGCTCGCGCCCCCATACGCGTTCAGCATCGCCTTGGCTGTCCGCAGAGCCGCGGGCGACCTGCGGGCCATCGGCCTGACCCACTGCTGGACAGCGTTGTCGAGCTCTTCCACCGGGACGACCTTGTGCAGAACGGACAGTTCCGCCGCCGTCGCCGCGTCGAAGTTGTCGCCGGTCAGCAGAAGCTCACGGACCCTGGCCGCGCCCGCCTCCTGTATCAGCCGGGGCAGGGCACCTCCCCAGGCCGGAGGCATACCCAGGGCGAGTTCGGGCATACGGAAACGGCAGTCGTCCGCCCCTGCCCTCAGGTCGCAGAACACGGCGAGAGCGAGCCCCGCGCCTATGACTCCGCCGTGCAGCCGGGCGATGGTCACGGCATCGGCCGTCGCGAGCGCGTCGCAGACCCTGCGTGCCTTCTTGCCCAGGGTGCGCAGGCTCGCTCCACTGGGGTCCGCGGCCAGGAATTCGGCGAATTCCGCGCGGTCTCCGCCCAGACAGAAGTCCTTTCCCACGCCGGAGAGGATCAACACCCGGATTCCGGGGTCGTCCTGAAGGGCGCTCAGTACGGAGAGCAGTTCGTCCAGGAGCGTCCCCGAGACGGCATTGCCGGTTTCGGGGGAGTTCAGCTCCACCGTCAGCACGGGCCCTTCCTGAATGACCCGGAGCGCCTTGAAGTCTTCCACCACGCCGTTCCCTGTGTATGCGTCGGATCTCACTGTGCCGCTACGTCTCATTTTTCCCTGATGCCAGGTCAGGCTCTGGTCACCGGAAGTTCCGTGATCCGCCGGAAGCCCACGCGAGGCGCCCAGACCGGATCACCGTCGAGACGGAGATCGGGCAGCCTCCTCAGCAACGACGTCAGCAGAGTCGTCGCCTCCAGCCGGGCCAGGGGCGCGCCGAGGCAGTAGTGGATTCCGCCGCTGAAGCTGAGGTGCGCCGCCTTGCGCCGTATGTCGAAGAGCTCCGGCTCGGTGTGCTGCTCCGGGTCGTGGTTGGCCACCCCGACCATGAGGTGAACCATCTGGTCACGCTGGATGTACGCGCCGCCCAGGGTGGTGTCCTCGCCGGCGACTCTGCTGATCACATGGTTCGGCGAGTCGTAGCGGAGCACCTCCTCGACGGCGCCCGGTATGTGCTCGGGGTGCGTGCGCAGCCAGGCCAGTTGGCGCGGATGCTTCAGCAGGAGCCACACCATGTGGGAGAGGAGTGTCGCGGTCGTCTCCGGCGCGGCCAGGAGGAAGAGGAACGAGAGGAAGTACACGGCTTCGTCGACCGTCTCCCGGTCGTCCTCAAGATCGTCCCAGGTCCGCAGCCACTCCGAGATCGGATCGTCGCCCGGTGCGCGGCGGCGTTCGCGTATCACCGCGGTGAAGTACTCGCGCAATTGGGCGGTGGCGGCGTCCGACAGCGCGAGCTGACTCGGCGTCGGCAGCAATTCCTGCGAGAACACCTGATCGCGGGTGAGTGAACGGAGCAAGTGGTAATCGGAGGGCGGCAGGCCGAGCCATTCGCCGATCGTAATGATGGGCAATTCGTCGCTGACCAGCGAACTGAAATCGGCCCGGCCGCTCCGCAATTTCTCGGCGAACCGGTCCAGCAATTGCTCCGTGGTCCTCTCGATCGAACCCTTGGAATTCGCGAGAGATTTACGGTCGAAAGTGTTGCCGACCGAACGCCGCACCCTGGTGTGGTGCGGCGGATTCAGTGCGGGCAGGGTCTTTCCCATTTCCTGCGAGGAGGAGGCGTTCCAGCGGGTCGCCGCGCCCTGCCTGGCGCGCCACTCGCTGTCGGGCACCTGCCAGGTCTTGTTCCTCAGTACCTGGTCACAGAGGTGGTAGGAGGTCACCAGATGCCCGCCCCAGGGAGCGGGGATGATATCTCCCATTGCTCGGAGCTCTGCGTAGAGAGGCAGTGGATTCGACTGGCCATTGGATGTACGCAGACGGGAAAATATCGAGACTACAGCACGTCGATCTACTGACGAAGTAGTCAGGGAGGGCTCCACAGCGTCTCCTTTTCAGGGGATCACGTAAGATTCGCCCACCCTGTCTACCCCTACGGTTGAACGTTCATGCGAAGGTAAAGGGCCCTGCTTTGTTGCGGATCTCACACCTTCCACCAGGCGAGGAATCCACTCCAGAAGCTACCCTTCTGCGGCTTGGCCTGATGGGCCGCAGCCGGGGCATTTCCGGCGGTACGCGCGCCGCTGGTCGGATAGGGTACGGATTCCGACTTCTCTTTCCGTACCGGGGTGAAACGGGCCGGAAGCGCGGTGAGCGCCCGGTGGAACGGGCCCGGCCGGGAGAGCAGGCTGTCCGCGGGCACCGCGAGCTCGATGTCCGGCAGGCCGTTGAGCAGCTTCTCGATGGCCAGTACGGAGATGAGCAGCGCCGGGTCCTTCGCCGGGCAGGCGTGCGGACCGGCACCCCAGGCCAGATGCGCCCGCTTGCTGAGCGTCTGACGGCTCATGGACAGGCTCGGGTCGGTGTTGGCGGCGGCGAAGCTGATGAGCACCGGATCGCCGGCGTCCAGCTTGCTGCCGTTGAGGTCGACGTCGTACAGCGGGTAGTGCGCCGCGTAGTTGGCGATGGGGGTGCTGTTCCACAGGACGTCGTTGATGGCGTCCTCGACCAGCAGGCCGGCCGAGTGCGGTCCGTCGGCGTACTTCTCGTCGGACAGCAGCACGCGCAGCGAGTTGGCTATCAGATTCGACAGCGGTTCCGTGCCCGCGCCGATGAGCAGCAGGATCTGATGGATCATCTCCTCGTCGGTGAGCCCGACCGGATGCTGCATCAGCCAGGAGGTGACGTCCTCGCCGGGCCTGGCCCGCTTGAGCGCGACCAGTTCGCTCAGCGCCTCGGTCAGGACCTCGTTCGCCTTCTCCGCCTCGATGCCGTCGAAGATGCCCGAGAGCCCGAAGACCAGCCGGTCACCGATCTCGGCCGGGCAGCCGAAGAGGTCGTTGAAGACCAGCAGCGGCAGCACCTGCGCGTAGTCGCCGATCAGATCGGCCTTGCCCCGGCCGCTGAACTGGCTGATGAGGTACGAGGCGACCCGCTCGACATGCCGGGTCACCCGGTGCGTGTCGATCTTGGCCAGACTCTCCGTCACGGCCTGACGGAGCCTCAAGTGCTCGGCGCCGTCGGTGAACATCGGGTTGGGCCGGTACATCATCATGGGCAGTACGGGGCTGTCGAGCGGCACCCGGCCCTCGTTGAGCGCGCGCCAGCGGCGCGAGTCCCGCGCGAACGCCTCGGGGTTCTGCAGCACATGGAGCGCCGCCGCGTAGTCCGTGACGAGCGAGGCCTCCACCCCGGGGGCCAGCTCCACGGGCGCGGCTGGGCCGTACTGCCGCATATGTTCGTAGAAGGCGTCCGGGTCGGCAGCGAATTCGGGACCGTGCAGGGGCACGCGCATACCGCTGTTGTGCGCCGGGCAGCCTGGTGGCGGGGCCTGGAACTCCGAATGAGATTGCATGCCGAACTCCTAGCGAAGGCGTGACTGGAGGTAACGGACGAGGACGATGAGCGCGTTCGCTGACGACCGCTGGTCCCGCGCGTCGCAATTGACGAGGGGCGTCTCGGGAAGCAGGTCGAGAGCCTCTCGTATTTCCTCGTCCTCATGGGTCGTTGTGTCGTCGAATCGGTTTACCGCTATGGTGTAAGGAATTCCGTAGTGTTCGACCAGGTCCATCACGGGGAAGGACTCTTCGAGGCGCTCGGGATCCACCAACACCAATGCCCCGAGGGCGCCTCGGGACATGTCTTCCCACACCTGGACGAAGCGCTGCTGCCCGGGTGTGCCGAAGAGATAGAGGACCAGCCTGTCGCTGAGCGTGAGGCGGCCGAAGTCCATGGCCACCGTCGTCGTGGTCTTGCCGGGCGTGGCCTTGAGGTCGTCGATTCCCTCGCCGGCCTGCGTCATCAGTTCTTCGGTGCGCAGCGGCGGGATCTCGGACATGGTCCCGATGAATGTCGTCTTGCCCACGGCGAAATGTCCGACCACCAGGATCTTCGCAGCGGTCTGCACGGATTCGCGCAGATAGACACCGTCATCCAAAGCGGGCTTGAAGACCATTCAGCACCTCCTCAAGTATTTGCCGGTCGACAAGTTTCGCGGCAGGTATGGGGGCGCGTGTGAAGAGATACCCCTCCTCCGTGAGGTCGGACAGCAGGATTTTGACGACACCCACGGGAAGATGAGAGTGTCCCACTATTTCGGCGACCGAGAGATAACCTCCCGAACACAGGTCGAGCAGACGGCGCTTCTCAGGATCGAGATTCCCCGCCCTGGGTATGTCCTCGGCCGCTGTGACCAGAGTGATCAAGGAGAACTCGTGGTCACCGAGCAGACTGCGGCCGTTGGTGATGACATACGGTCGCACTAATGTCGGGGCTATTGGTTCCTGATCCGGCTCATCTGATGTGGTCATGCCTTGGTATCAGCAATCTCGCGAGGGGGACTGGTCAGGGATTTGCCGAGCTGGCCGACAAGCTGCTGCATACGGAAGGTGATCTCGGCCATGTCGACTTCGGGCGACGCGGAAACGGCGAGATAGGCGCCCTCGCCGGCGGAGATGAGAAAGACCCAGCCGTGGTCGAACTCCACCAACGTCTGGCGCCACTGCGGCCGCGTGCTCGGCGGGCCGCCACAGAACTCGGCGACCGTACGGCTCAGCGACTGCATTCCGCTCATCGCCGCGGCGACGGTGTCGGCGTGATCCTTGCCGACGTCCTTCGAGCGGGCCATGAGCAGGCCATCGGCCGAGACGAGGATCGCGTGCCGTGCTTCGGGCACTTCAAGGGCACTGTCAAGCATCCATGACAGATCGTAATTCACTGAGTCTCATGCCCTTCGCTGCTTACGTTGGTGGTACGACGGCCGGACTGCGTACCCCGTTGGAACGCGCCCATGACGGAGGCGGCTTGTTCGCTGGAGCGAGCCGGGGCTTCCGCGCTGTCCGCGGTCGGCACGATGGATATCGCGCCTCTCCGCCGGCGTTTGGGAAGACCGCCGAATGTGGTCGGGGGAGCCACCGGATTCTCCTCGGGCGGCATCGGGGAGGACGCGGCCACGGCGGGGAACTCCTTGGGCTCGGGCTTGGGCTCGGGCGCGGGCTCTGGCATGGCGGTGAGCAACTCGTCGGGGAGCAGCACCACGGCGCGCACGCCGCCGTAGGGGGAAGTGGAATCCACGGACACGGTGAAGCCGTAGCGAGCGGCGAGTACACCGATCACGGTGAAGCCGAACTGCGGCGGGTTGCCGAGACCGGAGACGCCGGGGGAGCGTTCGCTCGACAGGAGCTTGGCCGCCCTGGCCTTCTCTTCCTCGTTCATACCGACACCGGCGTCATCGACGATGATGCAGACGCCCTTGGGTACCGGCCGGATATTGATCTCGATCACTGTTTCCGGCGCCGAGTAACTGGTCGCGTTGTCCAGTAGTTCGGCGAGGGTGAGCGCGACCGGCTCGACGGCCCGGCTGACAATGGCGAAATTACTCTGGGCCCGGATCTCGACCCGGGTGAAGTGGCGAATGCGGCCCTTCGCGCTGCGGACCACGTCGTACAGCGAGGCGGGATCGCGCTGACGGCCCAGCCATCCGTCGCAGAGCACCGCGATGGACTGCGCACGCCGGGCGAACTGCGAATTCATGTGGTCGATGTCCAGGAGGTCCTGGAGAATCTGTAGTTCGCCGTACTTGTCCTGAAGTTTGGTAATGGCAAGCTGCTGTTCGCTGGCCAGACCCTGAAGCGTCCGCATGGCGGACTTCAGTGCGGTTTTGGTGGCTTCTTCCGCCCTGTCCTTGGCCTCTTCCACGGCCTCCGCGTAGTGGTCCTCAAGGGTGGCGTAATGGGCCTTGAGCTCCTGCTTCTCCTTCCGTAGGTCGGCGATCGACTTTCTTCCGCGAATGATCGCGGTAGCGGCGACAGGAGTACCAGCGATCAGACCCCAAAGCGCTGGATCCTGGAAGTATTGCGTCATAAGACTCTCTTCGGGCGACTGGGCCACCGGGTACTGAATGTCTGGAGGGTACGTTCGAGTGATCTCGCGGTCACAGACATATCGCGGTCACCGATGAGTGGGAATAGGTCGGCGCATGGTAGCCTGCCGGACTGCCTTGAAGGCCCGGCTGATGGCATAGTTCTCCCCCGGGGGTGGCGGAATTCTGGGCCGATGCGCTGACTTTTCCTTTATGCCTTAGCGGGTTTGGCACCGCTTGGCAAGCTTGGCGATCTTATCACCACACGATGGGGGGACGTCCATGCCGTTCTGTTCTGTTTCTGGCATCTGACGGAAATTCAGCAAGGCTCCCCTTTTGGGGTTGTTGGTGATCCTTCTTCGTTCGCCCACGGGCGCTCCGAGCGCGAATTATTGCCCGGATTACGGGCGATGTGTTCCTTTTGATCTTCCGGTGAGGGTGTACCGGAGACGTCAACCCGGGGTGTTCGTGGTGAGCCGGTGGTGAGGTCGTGCGGAGGCCGTAACGGTACGCGCGGCGGCGTGCGGCCCTGGATGCCGCGCGGCGTTCCTCGGTCGGCGCGCGACGCGGACCGGTCCGGTCCGGTCCGTCACGCTCATGCCCCCGGCGGTCAGCGGCTGAACTGCACCGAGGCGAAGGCGAGGAAGTCCTCTCCACCGGGTTTGATCCGGGTGGCATGGCCCGCGCACCGCTTCTCGCTGTACACGATCGCGACACGGTCGGTGGAGTTCTGCGGGTCCTGTGCGCGTCCGACGCTGTAGCACAGGCCGTCCGCAGGGTTTTCGAGGACGATCGGGCCGTATTCCGAGGTGTAGAAGAAAAGCCCCTCGGCCGCTTGGGCGTTGAGCGGGAAGCCGATGCAGAGAACGGCGGCGGCACCGGCGGTGACCAGCGTCCTTCCGAGACTCTTCACGGGAACCTCTTTCGTGGGGGTGCGGGGCGAGACGGGGAGAGAGGAGAGGAGAGAGGCGCTTGGCGGTGGAGCGGGGGCAGTCTGGCCACCTCGTTACGCGCGTATGCGTCGCCTCACTCGAACAGCCGCTGCGGAAACGTTTCCCTGTCACCCGTCCGTGGGGCGGCCGAGGGCACGATCGACCGCCCCACCAGACGTTCTCACCGCTCAGACCGCGGGGGCCGCCGACGCAGGAGGAGCGAGCTGGTCCGCCAGCCAGGTGGGGACTCCGCCGAGCAGTCTGAACAGACGGCCCGCCTCCGCGCGAAGACGGGTCGCCTCCGGTTCAGGTTCCGCGTCGGCCAGGGCCGCGAGGGCCGGGGCCGTGCCCACCAGGTAGCCCAACTCCTCCCGGATACGCAGGGACTCGCCGAAGCCGTGCCGTGCCTCCGCCAACTCCCCCTCGCGCAGGGCCAGTCCGGCCAGATGGCGCCAGGTGAAGGAGAGCAGAAGCGTCTCGCCGTGCGCCGTGGCGGCGGCATGGGCGCGGCGGTAGGCGGCGCGGGCCGACTGCGGGGAGTCCGAGAGGTGTTCGGCGACCAGACCGCGCCGGAAGTCGAGCAGGGCGCGCCCGGGAGCCGTCGGATCCAACAGCGCCGCCGCCCGCCCCAGCGCCGACCGTGCCTCGTCCGCCCGGTCGCGTACACCGAGGACGGTCGAGGCATAGGCGAGATGGCCGCGTTCGCACGCCGCCGCACCGCGTTCGTGGTCCTCGCGCGCCGTGGCCTCCGCCGCGCGGAGCGCGTCCTCGGCCTCCGGCCAGCCACCGCCCGTGAACAGACAGCGCTCCACGAGCAGCGCGGCCCGCTGGAGGGTCCGGGCGGGGACGGAGCTGTGCGGTGCGAGCAGGGCCGCTGCGTCGGTCCAACAGCCGCGCGAGCGCAGCCGCCATACCGCGGTCTGGAGAGGGTCGTCACCAGCGGTGGTTCCGGAACCAGACATGGCGGTATGCGCCACATTGCCCTCCCCGAGCGCGCCATTGTGCTGTTGAGTGTGGACGCATCTCAGCATGGATCGGCACGCCGGGCCAATAGGTCAGGTGAAAAATTTCACAATCGCGTGGTCGTCGGCGGTGGCGGTGAGGCACGGGCGACGGGGGTGTCCAGCGGGGCCGACTGGGGCGGGCGGGATCGCCACGAGTGCTCTCACCTGGGGCGACTCGTAGGGAGCGAGGCGCGGCGGGGCCCCCGGGGCCCGACCTCGCGGCGCGAGCGGATCTTCCGCTGACCGTTCCGGGTGATGGCGGTCAACCTCGGTCTCCCTGGCACCCGGTGACGTCTTGATGACGAGGCGGTGACAGGAGCGCGGTCTCAGCTCAGCCGAAGCACCGGTCACATCCGAAGCCCGGGTCACAGCCGAAGCACCGGTCTCAGCTCATTCGCAGCGCCAGGAAGAAGTCCAGCTTGTCCTCCAGGCGTGCCAGGTCACGGCCCGTCAGCTGTTCGATCCTGCCCACCCGGTAACGCAGCGTGTTGACATGCAGATGCAGCCGGGCCGCACACCGTGTCCAGGAGCCGTCGCAGTCGAGGAACGCCTCCAGCGTGGGGATCAACTCCGCGCGATGGCGCCGGTCGTAGTCGCGCAGCGGGTCGAGCAGGCGTGCGGTGAAGGCGCGCCGTACGTCGTCCGGGACGAACGGCAACAGCAGTACGTGCGAGGCCAGTTCATGGTGGCCCGCCGCGCAGACCCGGCCCGGTCTGGCCGCCGCCACGCGACGCGCGTGGCGGGCCTCCTCCAGCGCGCCGCGCAGCCCCTCCGCGGAGTGCACCGCCGCGCTCACGCCCAGCGTCAGCCGGCCGTCGTCCGCGAGCCCCGCGGACAGCGGATTCCGAACGGCGGCCAGCAGCGCGTCCGCGTGGATGCCGGGGTCCGCCGCGGGGGTGTCCAGGGGCTTCTCCGCCCCGGAAGCGGCTCCCGGCGGCGCCTCCTCGCCCGCTTCCGGGACGGCCGAGGGATCCGGGGACATCGCGGGCAGGGGCACCAGCGCGATCGCCTCATCACCCATATGGGCCACCGCGATCCGGTCGGAGGCGTCCGCTCCCGCCCCGACCCCGGTGCCCGCCCCCGTCCACGCGGGGTCGACAAGGATCTCCTCCAGCAGCGACTGGGCCACCGGCCCGCCCTCGATCAGCGCCGCGCTCGTACCGGCCGTACCACCCGCGCCTGCCGTACCACCCGTACCGGCCGTACCACCCGTACCGGCCGTACCGCTCGCGCCTTCGGCGCCGTTCCCGGTGGCGCCCGCGCCGTTCTGTGCCCACTCCACCCGGGCCACCACGACCTGCCAGTGCGGCGCCGAGCCCAGCCCCGGCAGCAGCACCGGAGCGGCCACGCGCAGCCGGGCGGCGATCTCGGCCGGGGCGGCGCCCGTCTGTACCAGCTCCAGGACTTCCTGGGCCAGTCGGCGTCGTACCGTACGGGCCGCGTCGCGCCGGTCGCGTTCCACCGCGATCAGCTGCGTCACGCCCTGGAGCAGGTCGAGCCGGGCCGCGGGCCAGTCTCCCGCGTCCGCCTCGACCGCGAGCAGCCAGTCGGAGAGCACGGTCTCGCGCACATCCCGGAAGGCGGTGGGGGTGGTTCCGCGCCCCGCGTTGCGTACGGGAAAGAGGGAATACGCCGTCCCGTCGACGGTCGTCCGGAAGGGGCTGTGGCGGCCCGCGCGGGTCGCGGCGAGGTGCTCGCCGGCCAGCACGGCGGCCCTCGCGGGTGGCAGCGGGGCACCGGCGCCCGCGATCAGCCGCCCGGTGGGGGAGAGCACCCAGGCCCGCAGATCGAGGTCGGAGCCGAGGAGGTCGAGGACCACCTCGGGACCGCCGCCCGCCGGGCCCGAGGTCATCAGCCTGCGGTGCCGGTCGACCACCGCCGCCAGATCCCCGGCGCGCTCGCCGGACACCTGGCGCACCACATACTCCGTGATCGTCGCGAACGCCACGTCCTCGTTCACCGCGAAGAGCGGCAGCCGGTGCTGCTCACACGCCGTGACCAGGTCCTTCGGGACGGCGCCCAACTCCGCCTCGCCCGCGGCGAGCCCGGCGACCCCGGCGCTCGCCAGGATGCGTACGAACGGTTCCGAGTCCTCGGCGGAGTGCCGCCAGGCGAGGCCGGTGAGGACCAGCTCTCCGCCCGACAGATAGCGGCTCGGGTCCCGCAGGTCGGTGGTCATCACCCCGCGGACCGTCCGGTCCAGCTCCTCCTCGCCGCCGAGCAGTCGCAGGCCCAGCGCGTCGGTTTCCAGCAGTGCGCGCAGCCGCATCTCGTCGCCGCCGATCTCTGATCTCGTCCCTTCGTACCGTGCGTTTCGGTACGAAGACCGTTTGGTTACCGGGCATTCGCCTTTCGTTCGAATCTACAAGACTCGGAAGGCGACCAGCCAATTCCTTCATGGTTTCGGTGACTGCACCAGGCGGAAGCGCTGCTTGTGTACTTGTGAGACCGGCCGTCCCCGGAGCCCAGCGATCACCAGCGAGCACCACGATCACAGCGAGCACCACGATCACAGCGAGCACCACGATCACAGCGATCACCGAGACGATCAAGAAGAGAGCCGCATATGGACTTCCTTCGCCCCGCCGGCTGGGAGGAGGCGCTCGCCGCCAAGGCCGAGCACCCCACGGCCGTACCCATCGCGGGTGGTACGGACCTCATGGTCGAGATCAACTTCGATCACCGGCGGCCGGATCAGCTGCTCGATCTCAACCGGATCGACGAACTGCGCGACTGGGTGGTCGGCGAGGAGTACGTCCAGTTGGGCGCCTCCGTCCCGTACACCCACATCATGGAACACCTGCGGACGGAGCTGCCGGGCCTCGCGCTCGCCTCGCACACCGTCGCCTCGCCGCAGATACGCAACCGCGGGAGCGTTGGGGGCAACCTCGGCACGGCCTCCCCGGCCGGTGACGCGCACCCGGCGCTGCTCGCCGCGGGCGCCGAGGTCGAGGTCGAGTCGGTACGCGGCTCGCGCCGTATCCCCATCGACGCGTTCTACACCGGTGTGAAGCGCAACGCCCTCGAACCCGACGAGCTGATCAAGTCGGTGCACATCAAGAAGGCGGCCGGGCCGCAGCAGTACTCCAAGGTCGGCACCCGCAACGCGATGGTCATCGCGGTCTGCGCGTTCGGGCTGGCCCTGCATCCCGAGACCCGGACCGTGAGGACCGGCATCGGCTCGGCGGCGCCCACCCCCATCCGGGCGCGGGACGCGGAAACGTTTCTGAACGCGGCGCTCGACGAGGGCGGCTTCTGGGACAGCGGCAAGATCATCACGCCGTCCGTCGCCAAGCGGTTCGCGGACCTCGTCGCGGGCGCCTGCAACCCCATCGACGATGTGCGCGGTACCGCGAGGTACCGCCGTCACGCGGTCGGCATCCTGGCCCGCCGCCAGCTCGGCTGGACCTGGGAGCAGTACCGCGCGGACGGTGGCGGCACCGGCCGGACCCTCGAAGGAGCTGCGTGAGCATGCGCGTCCATTTCACGGTCAACGGCCGAAGGCAGGAAGTCGACGACGTCTGGGAGGGCGAGAGCCTGCTCTACGTACTGCGCGAGCGCATGGGCCTTCCGGGCTCCAAGAACGCCTGTGAGCAGGGTGAATGCGGCTCCTGCACGGTACGGCTCGATGGCGTCCCGGTCTGTTCCTGTCTGGTGGCGGCCGGTCAGGCCGAAGGCCGTGAGGTCATCACCGTCGAGGGGCTCGCGGAGCACGCCGGGCACGGCGGCGCGGCGGGCGAACTCTCCCCGATCCAGCAGGCGTTCATCGACGCGGGCGCCGTGCAGTGCGGCTTCTGCACACCGGGCCTGCTGGTCGCGGCCGACGAGATGCTGGAGCGCAATCCCTCGCCGAGCGACGCGGACATCCGGGAGGCGCTGTCGGGCAACCTCTGCCGCTGCACCGGCTACGAGAAGATACTCGACGCGGTCCGCCTCGCGGCCGCCCGTCAAGGAGAGGCGGTCTGAGCATGGCCGCGACCGATACCCCCTCCCGCCGCAGCGCCTCCTGCGGCGCCGGGGCTCCCATCGGGGCTCCCACCACCATCAGCCAGGGCACGAGGACCAGGGGCGGCATAGGCGAGTCGACGCTCCGTCCCGACGGCACACTGAAGGTCACCGGCGAATTCGCGTACTCCTCCGACATGTGGCACGAAGACATGTTGTGGGGACACACATTGCGCTCCACCGTGGCGCACGCCGAGATCAGGTCGATCGACACCGCCGAGGCGCTCGCGACCCCCGGTGTCTACGCCGTCCTGACCTATGACGATCTCCCGACGGCCGTCAAGAACTACGGTCTGGAGATCCAGGACACCCCCGTCCTCGCCCATGGCAGGGTCCGGCACCACGGCGAGCCGGTCGCCCTTGTGGCCGCCGACCACCCGGAGACCGCCCGTCGCGCCGCCGCCAAGATACGGATCGACTACGCCGAACTGCCGGTCGTCACCGACGAGGCATCCGCGACCGCTCCCGGCGCCCCGCTGATCCACGAGAACCGCGACGACCACCACATCGGACATGTCCCGCACCCCAACATCGTCCACCGCCAGCCCATCGTCCGCGGCGACGCCGACGCGGCGGCGGCGCGCGCCGATGTCATCGTCTCCGGCGACTATGTCTTCGGCATGCAGGACCAGGCGTTCCTCGGCCCCGAGTCCGGTCTCGCGGTGCCCGCCGAGGACGGCGGCGTCGATCTGTATGTCGCCACCCAGTGGCTCCACTCCGATCTGCGCCAGATCGCCCCCGTACTCGGCCTGCCGGCGGACAAGGTCCGGATGACGCTCTCCGGCGTCGGCGGCGCCTTCGGCGGCCGGGAAGACCTCTCCATGCAGATCCACGCCTGCCTGCTGGCGCTGCGCACCGGCAAACCCGTGAAGATCGTCTACAACCGGTTCGAGTCCTTCTTCGGCCATGTGCACCGGCACCCCGCGAAGCTCTGGTACGAACACGGCGCGACCCGCGACGGCAAGATCACCCATATGAAGTGCCGGATCGTGCTGGACGGCGGCGCGTACGCCTCCGCCTCCCCCGCCGTCGTCGGCAACGCCTCCTCCCTCTCCGTCGGCCCCTACGTCGTCGAGGACGTCGACATCGAGGCGATCGCGCTCTACACCAACAACCCGCCCTGCGGCGCGATGCGGGGCTTCGGCGCGGTCCAGGCGTGCTTCGCGTACGAGGCGCAGATGGACAAGCTGGCGGCGGCGCTGGACATGGATCCGGTGGAGTTCCGCCGGCTCAACGCCATGGAGCAGGGCACGCTGCTGCCGACAGGGCAGCGCGTCGACTCCCCGGCGCCCGTCGCCGAACTGCTGCGCCGGGTCAAGGCCAGACCGCTCCCGCCCGAGCGGCAGTGGCTCGTGGCCGGCGAGGCGGCCGACGTACGGGCACTGCCCGGCGGGCTCTCCAACACCACCCATGGCGAAGGGGTCGTACGAGGGGTCGGATACGCGGTCGGCATCAAGAACGTCGGCTTCTCCGAGGGCTTCGACGACTACTCCACCGCGCGCGTCCGGCTCGAAGTGATCAACGGGGTGCCGGTGGCCGTCGTCCACACCGCGATGGCGGAGGTCGGCCAGGGCGGGGTGACCGTACACGCGCAGATCGCCCGTACCGAGCTGGGCGTCACACAGGTCACCATCCAGCCGGCCGACACCCAGGTCGGTTCCGCGGGGTCCACCTCCGCGTCCCGTCAGACGTATGTCACGGGCGGAGCGGTGAAGCACGCCTGCGAGAAGGTCCGGGAGAAGGTCCTGGAGATCGGCCGGCGCACGTACGGTACGTACCACCCGGCCTGGGCCACCGCCGAGTTGCTGCTCGAAGACGGCAAGGTCGTCACCGACGGCGGCGAGGTCCTGGCCGATCTGGCGGACGTGCTGGCGGACGAGGTCGTGGAGGTGGAGCTGGAGTGGCGCCACCGTCCCACCCAGCCCTTCGATCTCCGGACGGGACAGGGCAACGGCCATGTCCAGTACTCGTTCGCCGCGCACCGCGCGGTCGTCGAGGTCGACACCGAACTGGGCCTGGTCAAGGTCGTCGAACTGGCCGTCGCCCAGGATGTCGGCAAAGCGCTCAACCCGCTCTCCGTCCTGGGGCAGATCCAGGGCGGTACCACCCAGGGCCTGGGGGTGGCGGTGATGGAGGAGATCATCGTCGATCCCGTGACCGCGAAGGTGCGCAACCCGTCCTTCACGGACTATCTGATCCCCACCATCCTCGATACGCCGACGATCCCCGTCGACATCCTCGAACTGGCCGATGAACACGCGCCGTACGGTCTGCGCGGCATCGGCGAGGCTCCGACCCTCTCGTCGACTCCGGCGGTCCTGGCGGCCATCAGGAACGCCACGGGTCTGGAGCTGAACAGGACGCCGGTACGTCCCGAACACCTCACCGGCACCGAAATCGGCACCGAAACCGGCACCGCAACCGGTACCGGCACCGCAACCGGCAGCGGCATCTGAAGCATCTGATTCGTCTCGGGCCGTCCCCCGGGTCGTGCAGCCCCGCACCATCCCAAACCCCGCGATTCCAGTCTCTTCGCGGGTGCCCCTTTGAACCTTGGGAGCAGGCACACATGACCCATTCGTCAGTGGATTCCAGGACCACCGCCGAGGACGCCGGCCCAGGCTCACGTCCCCCGGCCGGCAGGTCCTGGCTCGACCGTTACTTCCATATATCCCACCGCGGCTCGACCGTCTCGCGCGAAGTGCGCGGCGGCGTCACGACCTTCATGGCCATGGCGTACATCCTGCTGCTCAACCCGCTGATCCTCTCCGGCGAGGACGCCGCGGGCGACACTCTCGGTCAGCGGGCCCTGATCACCGCGACCGCCTTCGCCGCCGCCCTGACCACCCTGCTGATGGGCTTCGTGGGCAAGGTGCCCCTCGCGCTCGCCGCCGGGCTCTCCGTCTCCGGTGTGGTCGCCGGCCAGGTCGTGCCCGTGATGACATGGCCGCAGGCCATGGGCATGTGCGTGTTGTACGGAGCGGTGATCTGCCTGCTGGTGATCACCGGCCTGCGGGAAATGATCATGAACGCCATCCCGCGTGCGCTCAAGCACGCGATCACCATGGGCATCGGCATGTTCATCGCACTGATCGGGCTGGTGAAAGCGGGCTTTGTGCACGCCTCGCAGGGCGGGGGCCCGGTCTCGCTCGGCCCCGCCGGTGAACTCGTCGGTTGGCCCGTCCTCATCTTCTGCGTCACCCTGCTGCTGATCTTCATGCTTCAGGCCCGCGAGGTGCCGGGCGCCATCCTGATCGGTATCGTCATAGGCACGGTCATCGCCGTCGTCCTCAACGCCACGGGCGGCATCGGCCCCAAGGCGTGGAACAGCGGTCCGCCGGAGCTGACCGGCGGCGCCGTCTCCATGCCCGACTTCTCGCTCTTCGGAAAGGTGGAGTTCGGGGGCTGGGGGCAGGCCGGCGCGATGACCGTCGGCATGATCGTCTTCACCCTCGTACTCGCGGGCTTCTTCGACGCGATGGCGACCGTCATCGGCGTCGGTACGGAAGCCGGGCTCGCCGACGACAAGGGCCGAATGCCGGGCCTGTCCAAGGCGCTGTTCATCGACGGCGCGGGCGGTGCCATCGGCGGGGTCGCGGGCGGCTCGGGCCAGACCGTCTTCGTCGAGTCCGCGACCGGTGTCGGTGAGGGAGCGCGTACCGGCTTCGCCTCCGTCATCACCGGCCTCCTCTTCGCCGCCTGTCTCTTCTTCACCCCCCTCACCCAGATCGTCCCGGGCGAGGTCGCGGCGGCGGCCCTGGTCGTGATCGGCGCGATGATGACACAGAACGCCCGGCAGGTGGACTGGGGCGACCGCGCCGTCGCCATCCCGGTCTTCCTCACCGTCACCCTGATGCCGTTCACCTACTCCATCACCGCCGGGGTCGCGGCGGGCGTCATCTCATACGTCGCGATCCGCGTCGCCCAGGGCAGGGCCCGGGAGATCGGGGCCCTGCTGTGGGGCCTCACCGTGATCTTCGTGGTCTTCTACGCACTCCACCCGATCGAAACCTGGCTGGGCGTTTCCTGACCCGTGTGCCAGGGGCCGGCCCCGCCCGGCCCCGTCCATCCGACCGCGACCACCAGACCTGAGGAGACCGACATGCTGGACATCGCCGAAGAGCTGAACCGGTGGGTCGAGCAGGGACGTGACTTCGCCGTCGCCACCGTCGTGGCGGTCACCGGCAGCGCGCCCCGCCGGCCGGGAGCCGCGCTCGCCGTCGACAGCGCGGGCACGGCGATCGGATCGGTCTCCGGTGGCTGCGTGGAAGGGGCCGTGTACGAGCTGTGCCGGCAGGCCCTCCAGGACGGCGCCACCGTTCTGGAGAGGTTCGGCTACAGCGACGAGGACGCCTTCGCCGTGGGGCTGACCTGCGGCGGTGTCATCGACATCCTGGTGACGCCGGTACGGTCCGACGCCACCGGCGGCGCCCCGCGCGCGGTATTCGCGGCGGCGCTGTCCACCGCCGCGCGGGGGGAGGCGGCGGCGCTCGCCCGGATCACCGAAGGACCGGCCGCCCTCAGGGGCCGCGCCCTGCTGGTGCGCCCCGACGGGTCGTACGAGGGCGGCCTCGGCGGCCACCCCCGGCTGGACCGTACGGCGGCGGCCGAGGCCCGCGCCCTGCTGGACGCGGGCCGTACCGGCACGGTCGCCCTGGGGGAGCGGGGGGTACGGTGCGGACAGCCGCTGACGCTCCTGGTCGAGTCGAGCGTGCCGCCCCCGCGCATGATCGTCTTCGGCGCCGTCGACTTCGCCGCCGCGCTGGTGCGTGTCGGCGCGTTCCTGGGCTACCACGTGACCGTCTGCGACGCGCGCCCCGTCTTCGCCACCCGGGACCGCTTCCCGGACGCCGACGACATCGTGGTCGACTGGCCGCACCGCTATCTGGCGTCGACGGCGGTCGACAGCCGTACGGTGCTCTGTGTCCTCACCCATGACGCCAAGTTCGATGTGCCCCTGCTGGAACTGGCACTGCGACTGCCCGTCGCCTTCGTCGGCGCGATGGGCTCCCGCCGTACCCATGAGGACCGCAACAGACGGCTGCGCGAGATCGGTGTCACCGAGCGCGAACTCGCCGCACTGCACTCGCCGATAGGGCTTGACCTCGGGGCCCGTACGCCCGAGGAGACCGCGCTGTCGATCGCGGCGGAGATCGTCGCGGTCCGGCGGGGCGGCAGCGGCGTCCCCCTGACGGGCGCGCACACCCCGATCCACCACGACGGACCGGGGTCGCGGGCGATCGGGTCGGTCGCCTGAGGGCCGCGCCGCGCCGGTCCGACTTCCGGACTTCCGGATATTCGGTTGCCGCGCGGGCCCGGCCCCCTGTTTCATCGGAGCGCGCTCACCGCGCGCTCCTGACGAGTGTTTCCAAGGGTGGTGTTGTATGCCTGTGGCCGGTCGGAACCGTTCTCTTGACCGAGGCAGTTCTCTCTCCGTGATGTCTCCGTGATGTCTCCGCGGCACCGCTGCTGACCCGCTGACACGCATGGCCGACAGGCATCGCCTGACCGGAGCGGACTCCCTTGGTACGAGACGGCGTTCATCCCCGACCGTCCGAGCGTCACACCAGGAGTCGTTCTCACGATGTCCCGCACCTCCCGCAACACCTCCAGACGCGCGCGCCTGGAGGCACGTACTGAGTCCTTCCGCTGTCTCCACTGCGGTCTCGACGTACCGATGACCGCGGCCGGCACCGGCCACCGCAACCACTGCCCGAACTGCCTGTGGAGCCGTCATGTCGACGACACCCCGGGCGACCGGGCCGCCGACTGCGGTGCCCGGATGGAGCCGCTCGCCATCTCCGTACGCGGGGACGGCGAATGGGTGCTCGTCCACCGCTGCGTCCACTGCGGCGTACTGCACGCCAACCGCACGGCGGGCGACGACAACGTCCTGCCGCTCACCCGGCTCGCCGTACGTCCGCTGGCGCAGCCGCCGTTCCCCCTGGAGCGGCTCGGCTCGCTCTGAGCCAGAACGATCGCCGCTCCGGGCCGTACCCCCACGGGACACGGCCCGGAGCGGCCACGCCCGCCACGGCCGGGCCGTCCGGCGGGAGCCCATCACCTGGCGGCGTGGAGCCGTTCACCCCGAGGCGCGTCGTACCAGTTCCGTGCGCAGTACCACATGCTGCCAGGCCGCCGAGGTGTCGTTGATCGTCTCCAGCAGTACCCGGGCCATCGTGCGCCCCATCTCCTCCACCGGCTGGCGCACCGAGGTCAGTTGAGGGTCCGTGTGGCGGGCGAGAGGAGAGTCGTCGAAGCCCACCACCGCCACATCCTCCGGGACCCGGCGGCCCGCCGCCCGCAGGGTGTGCAGGGCGCCCACCGCCATCAGGTCGGAGGCGGCGAACACCGCGTCGAGATCCGGGTGGCGGCGCAGCAGCTCCGCCATCGCGCGGCGCCCGCTCTCCTCGGTGAAGTCGCCGTGCGCGATCCAGGAGGGGGCGGGGCCGGTGGCGTGTTCCCGTACCGCCTCCTGGTAGCCGCGCAGGCGGCACTGCGCCACGTACATGTCCAGCGGCCCGGTGATGGTGGCGATCGCCCGGCGTCCGGACGAGGACAGATGGCGAACGGCGGTCCGTGCGCCGCCCACGTTGTCGGAGTCGACGTACGAGACCGGTTCCTCCCCGGATCTGCGTCCGCCGAGGACCGTCGGTATCTCCATCTCGGCCAGCAGATCGGGCAGCGGGTCGCTGTCGTGGACGGAGACCAGGAGGACCCCGTCGATCCGGCGGGCGCGCGCGTACTGGAGGAAGCGTTGGCGCTCCTTCTCGGTACGGACGAGGGTCAGCAGGAGCTGGAGCTCGGTGTCGGCGAGACCGTCGCCCACACCGTGGACGATCTCGGAGAAGTACGGCTCGGCGAAGAAGCGTTTCTCGGTCTCGGGGATCACCAGGGCCACGGCGTCGGTACGGCTGCCCGCCAGGGCGCGGGCGGCCCGGTTGGGTATGTAGCCGAGCTGGGCGATGGCCTGCTCGACCAGATGCCGTGTGGTGTCCTTCACCCCGGGCGAGTTGTTGACGACGCGGGACACCGTGCCCCGGCCGACGCCCGCGAGCGCGGCGACCTCCTCCAGGGTGGGCTGACCCGTACGGCTCTTCGTCACCATCGTGCGACCTCCAGTCCGGGCCCGGGCCGCCGACGGGAGCGGTAAGCGAGCCTGCCCCATCCAATCACCGGGTACGGGGTGGTGGTGCCGCTGATGCGGACCTCCTTGGCGTCAGTGTGTCGCCTCGGGGGAGTTGCGGGCCTCCGGGGAGCCGAGAGGGCCGAGAGGGCCGGAGAAGCCCGGGGAGCGGGGGGTGAGGGCCGCGACGATCAGGGCGAACGAGATCGCCCCCGGGTCGGGTGAGCCGAGACCCCTGACCCCATGGGTACGGGCCCGGCCCAGGCGCGCGGCGATCCCGGCGGTCGCCTCCGCGGCCTCCCCGGCGGCTCGCGCGGCCTGTGCCCACGCGGCGGTGAACCCGGCCGTCGGCAGCGCCGCCTCCAGCCGGTCGGCGAACGGTACGGCCGCGTCCACCAGCGTCTTGTCACCGGGGCGCGCTCCGCCGATCCGCAGCACCGTGTCCACGGCGGCCCGTACGGCACGGGTCAGCCGGGCGCCGTCGCGCTCGGCGGTACCGCCGTCGTCTCCGGTCGCCCCCGCGCCGCGTCCCGCCGTACCCGCGTAGCGTCCGGCCGTACCCCCGTAGTGTCCGGCCGCGGTGCCGTCGTGGTCGCCGAGCACCGCGCCGAAGGACGTCAGTGCCGCGCCCCACAGCGCGCCCGAGGTGCCGCCGGCCCGCTCCGACCAGGCCGCGCCGGCGTGCGCGAGCACCGTACCGGCGCCCGCGCCGAGGGCGACCGCCTCCCGCGCGGCGACCGCGGCGGCCTCCGCCCCGCGCCGCATCCCGATGCCGTGGTCGCCGTCGCCCGCCACGGCGTCGAGGTCCCCGAGCCGTGTCTCATGGGCCACCACGGTGTCGCGCACCGTCAGCAGGGCCTCGGCCAGCCGCGCCCCCAGGTCCCGCGAGCGAGGGCCGCCCGGCACGACCAGTGGCATCCGGTGCGTGGTGGTCAGATCGTCGGTACGCGGCGGCCGGGGCGCGAGGACGCCCCGGCGGAAGGCGGGCGTGGCGGCCGGAGCCGTCCACAGCGCTTCCAGTTCGTCGTCGAGGAAGGTCAGGGTGAGGGAGAGGCCGGCCATGCCGAGGCTGGTGACCTGCTCGCCGACCACCGGCGCGACGACGGTCAGTCCCTCGGCGGCCAGCCGCTCGGCGACGCGGCGGTGGACGACGTACAGCTCCTCGTACTTGGTCCCGCCCAGACCGTTGAGCAGCAGCGCCACCCGGTCGGATCCGCCCACACCGGCGGCGGCCACCGCCCGCTCCGCCAGGATCCGGTCCACCAGGAGGTCGGCGGCCCGGTCGGCGGTGGGCAGGGGGAGTTCCGCGATCCCCGGTTCGCCGTGGATACCGAGGCCGACGCTCATCCGCCCGGCGGGGACGGTGAACAGCGGCCGGTCCGCGCCCGGCAGGGTGCAGCCGCCGAAGGCGAGACCGAGCGAGCGGGTGGCGGCGTTGGCCCTGCGGCCGGCCCGGACGGCCGCGTCGATACCGAGACCGGCCTCGGCCGCTCCACCGAGGATCTTCAGTACGGAGAAATCGCCCGCGATGCCCCGGCGCGGCGCGGTGTCGTCGGCCGGTCCCGACGCGATGTCGTCGGTGACCGTGAGCGTTCTGACATCCATGCCTTCCGCGCGGAGCTGTTCGGCCGCCCGCCCGAAGTGCAGGATGTCCCCCGCGTAGTTGCCGAAGCCGAGGATCACACCGCCGCCGCTGTCGGCGGCCCGTGCCACCGAGCAGATCTGCGAGGCGGAGGGGGAGGCGAAGACATGGCCGCAGGCCGCGCCGTGCGCGAAGCCGGGGCCGACCCAGCCGGCGAACGCGGGGAAGTGGCCGGTGCCGCCGCCGATGACGACGGCCACCCGGCCCGGCGGGGTGGCCGAGGCGCGGACGACGCCGCCGTGCACCGTACGGATCTCCTCGGCGTGGGCAAGGGCGAAGCCGGCCAGGGCCTCGTCGGCGAAGGCGCGCGGGTCGTTCGTCAGCACGGTCACGGCCGGACCCCCTCGGGCCAGTCCTGTGCGCTGTGGGACATCGTCGTCTCCGGGTCTGTCAGAGGTGGCCGGGACCGGGATGTGGATCATAGACCCTATAGGATCTATTCAATTGGAGGCGCCCCGAAGACCTCACCCGGCCGGCCCGGTGAGGCGAGGACGGCGAGCTACGATGGCGAGCGAGATGAACGGGAACGAGAGCAGTGCCCTGGCCGCTCCGGCCGTCGGCCGCACGCCGGTGGTGCCTCGCCGGTCCCTCCGCGACGGTGTGTACGACGCGATTCTGGAGAGGCTGCTCGACGGCTCGACCCCGCAAGGGAGTTCGCTCGGTATCGACTCCCTCGCCCGGGAGCTGGGGGTGTCCCCGACCCCGGTGCGCGAAGCGCTCGTCCAGCTCGAACACACCGGGCTGATCTCGCGGGTGGCGCTCAAGGGCTATCGCGTCGCCCCGTCGCTGTCGTCCACGCAACGGGCGGAGTTGTTCGACATGCGCGCGGTCGTGGAGACCGCCGCCGCCGAGCGCGCGGTCTCCAGGGCCGACGGCCTCCTGCCGGAGTTGCGGGCCGCGCACGCACAGCATGTGCTGCGCGCCCGTCGCGTGCGGACGTCACGGGGCGCCCAGGGCCGGCCGGCCGCCCTCTCCGGTCTGCGCGAGTGCTTCGCGGCCGACTGGGAGTTCCATCTCACGATCATCCGGGCCTCCGGCAACCGTTTTCTCCTCAGGACCGCCGAGTCCCTGAGCGCCCAGGTGCACAGGTCGCGGGGGACCGCCGGCCTCGGCACGGCGGGTATCGCCTCGGCCGTGGACGAACACGCGGCGATCCTGGCGGCGTTCGAGTCCGGCGACCCCGAACGTCCGGTGCTCGCCATGCGCGAGCATCTGGCCGCGGCGGCGCGGCGCGTGTCCGCCGACGGCTGACGGGGCCGCTTCCGCTCCTGGCGTCGGAGCGCACCTCGGAACGTCGGAACGCGCCTCGGACCCGACAGCCCTTGGAGCGGAAGCGCGCGGACACCCACCGGTGCGAACGCTGACGGACCGTCAATTCCTGTTTGGTCCGGTGGGGGAACTCTCACTATCATCCGGCGATGATCATAAGTAAATGGCCGGCAGCCGCCCTGTGCGGTCTGGTGGCCACCCTGGCCGTAGGGCTCTTGCCTCCCGCCGCTGCCGCCGCCGACGAACCTGCCGGGAAACCGGCCCCGAAGGTCGATCTGGTCCTCGATGTCAGCGGCTCGATGCGAACCCGCGACATCGACGGCCAGTCCCGGATGACGGCGGCCAAACAAGCGTTCAACGAGGTGCTCGACGCGGTTCCGGGGGAAGTGGAGCTGGGCATCCGCACCCTGGGCGCCAACTACCCCGGCAAGGACACCAAAGTCGGCTGCAAGGACACCAAGCAGCTCTACCCGGTGGGCCCGCTGGACCGCACCGAGGCGAAGACCGCGGTCGCCACCCTCGCCCCCACCGGCTGGACACCCATCGGCCCCGCGCTCCTCGGCGCGGCCGAGGACCTGGCGGGCGACGGCGACGCCACCCGACGCATCGTCCTCATCACCGACGGCGAGGACACCTGCGCCCCGCTCGACCCCTGCGAGGTCGCGCGTGAGATCGCGGCCAAGGGAATCCATCTCACCATCGACACCCTGGGTCTCGTCCCCGACGACAAGACCCGGCGGCAGCTGACCTGTATCGCCGAGGCCACCGGCGGCACCTTCACCTCCGTCCAGCACACCGACGAACTCTCCCGCCGCGTCACACAGTTGGTGGACCGCGCGGCCGACCCCGTCGTCACCCCGGTGGCCACCGAGGGCGCCGCGCGCTGCGCCGACGCCCCGCGGATCAAGCCCGGCCTGTACAGCGACCGCGAGAAGTTCTCCGAGCACCGCTGGTACCGCGTGGACGTGCTGCCCGGCCAGGAGCTGCGCGCCTCCGTCAGCATCGGCGCCGACCGCGCCGTCAACCCGGACTACGGCGTGCTGCTGCGCGCCGTGACCGTACACGGCAGGGAGATCGTCCGCGGCTCGGAAGCGGGCGACGGACGCACGGACGTGATCTCGTCGGGTCTGCGCTACCCGAAGCCGCCACTCGACGACGAGGACGAGAACGATGTGAAGCCGGCCCCCGAGACGGTCTGTCTCCAGGTCAGCAACGCCTTCTCCGCTCCCGCCTCCGTCAAGACCACTCCCGGCCTGCCCGTCGAGCTGACCGTCGACCTGGTCGACTCGCCCGACGAGCCCTCCGACCTCGCCGCGTTCGGTCTCGGCCGCGGCTGGTGGCTGCTCGGCACCCTGGCCCTGACCGGACTGGTCGCCGGACTGCTCTGGGGCTGGCTCTCGCGCCTGCGTCTCGTATGGAGGAGCAACTGATGCGTATCACCGGTATGTTCACGGGTTCCCTGCTGGCCGGTGTGCTGCTGCTCGGTACGGCGGGCAGCGCCGTCGCCGACGAGACGCCGACCCCCACCGGCAGCTCGTCCGACGGTTCCGACAGCTCCGACAGCGCGGAGGCGCCGACCGAGGCGGGCACCTCGTTCCGTACGGCCACCGCGTTCCGGCCGGGCCAGCGGGCCACGGCGGACGGCTCCTCGGGCGACTACCTGTACTGGGTGTTCCCCGCGGACGCCGGGCAGCGCCCGACCGTCACCGCGAAGATCACGCTCCCCGAGTCCGCCGCGGCCAGGCAAGGCGCGACGACCTGGCAGGTGGACGTCTACGACGGACTGCGCCGCCGCCAGCCATGCGTGTACGGCACCCAGACCAAGGCGCTCGCCGCCGACGCGCGCTCGGTCGAACTGCGCTGCACGCTGCGTACCGTACGGTCCTGGGCCGAGCCGTGGTCCAACGATCCGCTGCCGGGCAGCTACTACGTACGGCTGAGCGTCCCGCGCGCGCAGGAGGTGGACCTCGGGCTGCCGGTACGGGCGGAGATCGAGGCCGCCACCCCGGACAAGGGCGGGGCCTTCGCGGTCGGCGGTCGGCTGACCGTCCCGCTGACCCCGGGCCGTACCACCGTCGCGGCGGCCGACAGCGGCGACGGGACCGGGACCGGCGGCGACAGCGCTCCTGGCGACGGGGCGCGGCTCGCCGCCTCCGGCGTCGAGCCCGAGGACGGCTGGTCCGCCGGCTGGTGGACGGACCGCTGGATCTGGACCGCGGCCGGCGGTGTGCTCGGCGCGCTCGCGGCGATCGCCGGCTACACCCTCGCGCGCCCGTCCCGTCGACCGGTGGGGCCGCAGGGCCTCTGACACCCGAGGGACGAGGCGCGTACGGCATGAGCGGACGGCGGTCCGGGGAGACCCGGGCCGCCGTCGGCGTACCGGCACGCCGGGCCGCGCCGTCAGACCGCCGTCACGCCCTCGTACAGCTTGTCCAGGAAACGGTCCAGATTCGTCCGCGCCCTGGCCAGCCGCTCCTCCTGGCTGAGGGACTCCTCCAGCCGCCGCCCGAGAGACTTCTTCCTGCCCCGGACATAGAGGGGACACGCCAGATCCGCGCACATGTACATACCGACGGAATTACCCTGCCGGCCCGCCACACCGACCTTGGGCGCCGTCATCAGGTCTATCCCGGAGGCGGCGTGCGGGGTGACACAGATCGAGCAGATGCTCGACTTGAGGAAGCTCTTCTGCCCGGACGACGGGGCACGCAGCGTCACGCCCACCCACGCGCCCGCGCGCTCCGTCACGAGATAGCCGCGGTCGGGAGCCCCGGGATCGCGCCAGCCCAGAAAGTCGAGATCGGCCCAGGGCAGGTCGGACAGCTCCCGAGGGAGGTTCATTCTGCGGGCCTCGCCCTTGGAACAGTTGACGAACCATCCGCGGATCTCGTCCTCGGTGAGCGGCTTCATGGTCCGGAAGCTAACAAACCGGGCGCTCGCGTGTCGCGGGGTTTTCCACCCGTACGGCGCGGGGTCTTCCACCCGTACGGAGCGCGACGCGGCGGAGGGCGACGTCCCCGTCACAGGCCGACGTCCCGGGCGCGCAGGTCCTCGAAGCTCTCCCGGCGCACCAGCAGTCGCGATCTCCCCCCGGAGACCGCCACCACGGGCGGGCGTCCCGTCATGTTGTAGCCCGACGCCATCGATACCTGGTATGCCCCGGCCGCGGGCACCGCCAGGATGTCCCCGGGCCTGATGTCCTCCGGCAGCTCCACGGACTCCGCGAGCACATCGCCCGCCTCGCAGTGCCGGCCGACGACCGTCGCCGCGCGCATCGGCGCGTCGGACGCGCGTCCCACCCGGCGGACCGTGTAGCGCGCCCCGTACAGCGCGGGCCGCGGGTTGTCGCTCATCCCGCCGTCGACGGCGACGAGGACCCGGCCGGCGGTGCGTTTCACCGACAGCACGTGATACAGAGCGATCCCGGCCGGGGCGATGATCGAGCGGCCCGGCTCCACCGTCAGCCGCGGGACCGGCAGTCCGTTCTCGGCGCAGGCGCTCGCCAGCGTGCCGGTGATCAGTGCGCCGTACTCCGCGGGCGCCGGTGCCGGATCGCCCGGCAGATACGCCACCGCGAAACCGCCGCCCAGATCCAGTTCGGGCAGCGTCACCCCGTACCGGTCACGGAGGGCCGCCAGGAACGCCACCAGTCGCCGTACCGCCTCGGCGTACGGGCCGGGCTCGGAGATCTGCGAGCCCAGATGGCAGTGCAGGCCGACGAGTTCGAGCCGGGACTGACCGAGGACGCGGGCGATCGTGTCCTGCGCGCTCCCGTCCGCGAGGGACAGCCCGAACTTCTGGCCGTCCGCCCCCGTACGGATCTTGGGGTGCGCGCCCGCCTCGATCCCCGGCAGTACGCGGACCATCACCTGCTGCGCGTCCGGCCCCTGGACCAGCGCCGCCAGCCGGGCCGTCTCGCAGGCCGAGTCGATGACGACGCGGCCGACCCCCAGGCGCAGCGCCGTGCCCAGGTCCCGCGGCGACTTGGCGTTGCCGTGCAGCACGATCCGGTCGGGCGGGAAGCCCCGCGTGGCGGCCAGCTCCAGTTCGCCCGCCGAGCAGACATCGAGGCCGAGCCCTTCCTGCTCCATCCAGTCGACGACGGCGCGGCACAGGAACGCCTTGGCGGCGTAGACGACCTCGGCGTCGGGCAGTGCCTGTCGCCAGGCCCGCGCACGGGCGCGTACCTCGTCCTCGTCCAGGACGTAGGCGGGGGTGCCGTAGCGATCGGCCAGCTCCGTGAGGCGGACTCCGGCCACCGCGATGTCGCCACCGGGGGCGAGGACGGCGGACGCGGGCCAGACCGTCGGTGTGTTCAACCCGCTGACCCGCAGCAGAGGTTCGGCGGTCATGCGGCCATCGCCTCCGGTGTCTCCAGGGCGCGCCGGGCACAGGGCCGGTCCGGCGCGGGACGCACGTCGCCGGCGGGTGCGGGTGCGGGGGCGGTCAGCTGCGGGTCCACGGTGACGAGGGCCGCGCCGAGCGGTTCGGCGAGCGCGCGCAGCGCGGGCTCCGCCAGCCTGATCCACGGCTGTCCCTCACCGAGGACGGCGGTCAGCCGGAGGCTGCTGGTGAAGCCGATCGCGGTCCGCGCGCCGAGCGGCGTGCGCGCGAACCGCAGCTGATGGCCGCCGGCCGAGCCGAGCCGTACGGGCACGTACAGCGGCCTGGCCGCGCGGGGTTCGTCGGGGTCGGCGTCGGGGTCCGCGACGGGCGCGGTGTCCGAACCGTCGCCCGCGTCCTCGGGTACGAGGCGCTCCATGGTGTCCTCCCAGGGGAGTCGATCGCTGATCTGAGCCGTCGGGGCCGTCCATACGCTCCGACACCCGGAAGCTATGCCCAGGACAGGGCGGGATGGCCTGGCCATAACGCGGCGTTGACCAGGGGAGACCGCATTTTGACGCGATCCTGGCAGCACGGCGGGGCGCGGCCGGTCCTGTCGAGCCGATCCGCTCGCACCCGCTCAGTCCGCCCGGCCCGTCACCGCGACCCTCACACCGAGCCCGGTGGGTGTCCACGACGGGGAAGCTCAGGGCAGCAGGCCCGCCCGGCGCGCCGCCACCACCGACTCCAGCCGGGTGTGCGTGCCCAGCTTGCGCATGGCCGAGCGCAGATACCCCTTCACCGTCTCCGGCCGCACACCGAGCAGTTCGGCCGCCGCCGCATTGGTCGCCCCGGACGCGACACAGGTCAGGACGTCCACTTCGCGCGGTGCCAGCGCGACCGGGGCCGGACGCGACGCGGTGCCCGGCGGCGCCGACGCGCCCATCGGGTCCGACGCGCCCGCCAGCCGCCCGCAGACGCCGAGCAGTTCCGCACGCAGCCGCGCGTCGAGGACACGTGGCGCCAGCGCCCGCAGTTCGCTGTGGGCCGCGCGGACCTCCTCCCAGGCCGCCGGGCCCGGCGCGGGCTCGCGGCTCACGGTGAGCAGCCGCCGTACCTCGTCCCGTACGACCAGCGCCTGTTCCACGTCCCGCGCGGCGGCGACCGCCGCGTCGAAGGTGCGGTCGCCGATCGGCAGCGCGCTGCGCAGGGCGCCGTACAGCACCCCGCGCACCGTGCGCTGTACGACCACCGGCACCGCGAGTACCGAGCGCAGGCCCTCCGCGGCGACCGCCGCGTCGTACTCGTGGCTGATGTGGCGTGCCTCCCGGTAGTCGGTCACCGCGCACGGCCGGGACAGCGCGATGGACTTGCCGCCCAGACCGTTGCCGGAAGAGATCGCCAGGCCGCGCAGGGCACCCGTCGACGCGCCGTTCAGCTCGGCGATGTCCATCCGTCCCGCCTGGTGCAGCAGCCCGCCGAACGCCACCGGGAGCCCGGTCGTCCTGCGCAGCCGCAGCAGCGCGGCCCGCATCTCCACCGCCTCGACCGGTTCGGCCACGTCTCTTCCTCCCGTCGCCACCGCCCCTCACCCCCATCCGGGGGTGGTGAGACCCACGTCACTGATTACACGATGTCAGAGAGCGGTCCGGCAATGAGGAGGACACATGACGGCAAGCAGGCCGAGGGCGGCCGACGGTCCGACCGATCCCACCGACCCGACCGAGCGGTTCCGGGCGGCCCGGGACTTCCTCCTGACGCACCGGGAGGACTACGCGACGGCGTACGCGGGCTTCGCATGGCCGCGTCCCGAGCGCTTCAACTGGGCGCTGGACTGGTTCGACCGGATCGCCGAGGGCGCCGACGGGCGGGGAAACGACCGTGTCGCCCTGCATATCGTCGAGGAGGACGGCCGCCGTGTCCGCGTCACCTTCGCCGAGATGTCCGCCCGCTCCAACCGCGTCGCCAACTGGCTCCGTGAGCAGGGCGTACGGGCCGAGGACCGCGTCGTCGTCATGCTCGGCAATCAGGTCGAGCTGTGGGAGACCGCGCTCGCCGCGATGAAACTGCGGGCCGTCGTCATCCCCGCGACCCCGCTCCTCGGCCCCGTCGATCTGCGCGACCGGATCGAGCGCGGCCGGGCCGCGCAGGTGATCGTACGCGCCGAGGACACCGGGAAGTTCGCCGCGATCCCGGGCGACTTCACCAGGATCGTGGTGGGCGCCGGTCCGGAAGGCGCCCCCGAGGGCTGGCTGGCGTACGAGGACGCGTACGACCGGTCCGCCGCCTTCGAGCCGGACGGCGCCACCCACGCGGACGATCCGCTGATGCTGTACTTCACCTCCGGTACGACCGCCCGCCCGAAGCTGGTCGAGCACACGCATGTCTCGTATCCGATCGGCCATCTCGCGACGATGTACTGGATCGGGCTCAAGCCGGGCGATGTCCATCTGAACATCGCCTCACCGGGCTGGGCCAAGCACGCCTGGTCGAATCTCTTCGCGCCCTGGAACGCCGAGGCGACCGTCTTCCTCCACAACTACACCCGCTTCGACCCGGCCAGGCTGATGGCGGAGATGGACGGCGCGGGCGTCACCAGCTTCTGCGCCCCGCCCACGGTCTGGCGGATGCTGATCCAGGCCGATCTGTCCCAGCTGCGTACCCCGCCGCGCGAGGTTGTCGCGGCGGGCGAACCGCTCAATCCCGAGGTCATCGAGACCGTCAGACGCGCGTGGGGCGTGACGATCAGGGACGGCTTCGGCCAGACGGAGACGGCCGTGCAGGTCGCCAATTCGCCGGGCCAGCTGCTCAAGTCCGGATCCATGGGACGACCGACGCCCGGCTTCACGGTGGAACTGCTCGATCCGGTCACCGGAGCGCCCGGCGCGCGGGAGGGCGAGATCGCGCTCGATCTCTCCGCCCGTCCGGTCGGGCTGATGACGGGCTATCACGGCGACCCCGACCGTACGGCCGAGGCGATGGCCGGCGGCTACTACCGCACCGGTGACATCGGCGCGCGCGACGCCGACGGCTACATCACCTATGTCGGCCGCGGCGACGATGTCTTCAAGGCGAGCGACTACAAGATCTCGCCGTTCGAGCTGGAGAGCGCGCTGCTGGAGCACGAGGCGGTCGCCGAGGCCGCGGTGGTCCCCGCGCCCGATCCCCTGCGGCTCGCCGTACCGAAGGCGTATGTCGTCCTCGCGGAGGGCTGGGAGCCGGGCCCCGACACGGCGAAGGTCATCTTCGCCCACTCACGGGCGGTCCTCGCGCCGTACAAGCGCGTGCGCCGGCTGGAGTTCGCCGAACTGCCCAAGACCGTGTCCGGGAAGATCCGCCGGATCGAACTGCGGGAGCGCACGGCCGAGGGCTCCGACGCCGAGTACGACGAGGGGGACCTGCGATGACGACGGGGACCCCCGCGCCGGTGCACTCGTACATCCACGGCACCGGCGCGATCCCGCTGCTCGGCGACACGATCGGTACCAACCTCGACCGGGCGATCGCCGCCTTCCCGGACCGGGAGGCACTGGTCGACGTGGCGTCCGGGCGGCGCTGGACCTACGCGGAGTTCGGCGCGGCGGTCGGTGAGCTGGCGCGGGCGCTGCTCGGGCGCGGTGTGGCGAAGGGCGACCGGGTCGGGATCTGGGCGGTCAACTGCCCCGAGTGGCTGCTCGTGCAGTACGCCACCGCCCGGATCGGGGCGATCATGGTGAACATCAACCCGGCCTGTCGCGCGCACGAAGTGGAGTTCGTACTCCGCCAGTCCGGGATCTCCGTGCTCGTCGCCTCCCTCGCCCACCGGACCACCGACTACCGCGCCCTGGTCGAGGAGGTCCGCGCGCGCTGCCCCGAACTGCGCTCCGTGCACTACATCGGTGACCCGAGCTGGCGCGAACTGCTCACCCACGCACAGAATGTGACGGAGGATCAGCTCGTCGCGCGCGAGGCCACCCTGTCCTGCGACGACCCGATCAACATCCAGTACACCTCGGGCACCACCGGCTTTCCCAAGGGCGCCACCCTCTCCCACCACAACATCCTCAACAACGGCTATTTCGTGGGCGAGACGGTCGGCTACACGGAACATGACCGGGTCTGTCTGCCGGTGCCGTTCTACCACTGCTTCGGCATGGTCATGGGCAATCTCGGCGCCACCTCCCACGGCGCGTGCGTGGTCATCCCGGCGCCCTCGTTCGACGCGACGGCCACACTGCGCGCGGTCGAACGGGAGCGCTGCACCTCGCTGTACGGCGTCCCGACGATGTTCATCGCGGAACTCAACCTCCCCGACTTCGCCTCGTACGATCTCTCCTCGCTGCGCACCGGCATCATGGCGGGCTCGCCCTGCCCGGTGGAGGTGATGAAACGGGTCGTCGCCGAGATGAACATGGCCGAGGTCTCCATCTGTTACGGCATGACCGAGACGTCCCCGGTCTCCACCCAGACCCGGCGCGACGACGATCTGGAACGCCGTACGGGCACGGTCGGCCGGGCTCTGCCGCATATCGAGGTCAAGGTGATCGACCCGGTCAGCGGGGTGACGCTGCCGCGCGGCACGGCGGGCGAGCTGTGCACCCGGGGCTACGGCGTGATGCTCGGCTACTGGAACGAGCCGGAGCGCACGGCCGAGGTCATCGACGCGGGCCGCTGGATGCACACCGGCGATCTGGCGGTGATACGGGAGGACGGCTACGCGCAGATCGTCGGCCGGATCAAGGACATGATCATCAGGGGTGGTGAGAATGTCTCGCCCCGGGAGATCGAGGAGTTCCTGTACGGCCATCCGGAGGTCGCGGACGTGCAGGTGGTCGGTGTCCCCGACGAGAAGTACGGGGAGGAGATCCTGGCCTGTGTCGTGCCACGCGACCCGGCCGCGCCGCCGGCCCTGGAGGACATCGTGTCGTACTGCCGGGAACGGCTCGCGCACTACAAGATCCCGCGCCGGGTGGAGATCATGGCCGAGTTCCCGATGACGGTGAGCGGGAAGGTGCGGAAGGTCGAGCTGCGCGAGCGGTTCTCGGGGCCTTCGGGGGCCGTGGCCCCTCCACGTGTCACGCCCCGGACGAGACCAGTTCGTCCGCCGGGCCGTTGACGGGCTGGGGAGCGCCCGTGAGATCGAGGACGAAGAGCGGGAGACCGAGGTCGTCGGCGCGGGCGCGGGCGTCGTCCGCGTACCCCGCGAGGGAGAAGTAGACACTCCTCGTCGACGCGCTCATACCGTCGAGCCAGAGGCATTCGACGGAGCGCAGGGACGCGGGGCCGGTGGTCGGGTCGACCCGCGCGATCACATCGGGGCCGCGCAGACCGACGCCCGGCGTCCCAGAGCCGGGCGTCCTGATACCGGTGTCCAACGGCTCCCCGGACTCGACGACGCTCTTGAAACCGAGCCAGCGCAGATAGAGCGCGGCCGTCGTCACCGCGTCCCGCGCCGTACGGATCGTCACCGGGCGGAAACCGGGGCGCGGCGCGGCGGCGGTCCGGGGCAGTGGGATGTGCGAGGGCCGCTCGGGAGCCGGTTCCTCGGCCGCCACCGGCTCGGCTGTGTCCGGCTCCACCGCGACCCGCAGCATCGCACCGCACGGGCAGCCCAGCTCCGGCCGTGGCCACTGGTCCGCGCGCCCACAGGCCGCACAACGGACCGTCACCCACTCGTCCGCCCAGGCGCGCCGGGTGACCGCCTCCACGCGGGCGTCCCCGGCGAGTGTCGGTGCCACCCCGGCCCCGCACACGCACGGATAGACCGACGCCGTCAACGTATGGCGGCTGCCGCAGGACGGGCAGCACACCGAAGCTCCCTCTCCCATCAACGCCCTCTCCGCATCGTGATCTCCCCTTCATCGTCCTCGAAAGGCGGGGGGTTGGGGAGGGGCTTCGCCCATCCCTTGACGTCGTACCGCGAGGACCTTAGATTGATTCCGTATAACAGAATAATTCTTCCGCATCACGGAATTGGCGCTCTCAGGTGGCGCGACAGAGCCCTGATCCGCCGGCCGAAGCAGGAGCACTTCATGCCTCGAATGACCGCTGCCCGAGCGGCAGTTGAGATCCTCAAGCGCGAAGGCGTCAGCAACGCGTTCGGTGTGCCGGGCGCCGCGATCAACCCCTTCTACGCCGCCCTCAAGGCGGCCGGCGGGGTTCATCACACGCTCGCCCGCCATGTCGAGGGCGCCTCGCACATGGCCGAGGGCTATACGCGTACGCACCCGGGCAACATCGGTGTCTGCGTCGGTACGTCCGGGCCCGCGGGCACGGACATGATCACTGGCCTGTACTCCGCGATCGGTGACTCCATTCCGATCCTCTGCATCACCGGCCAGGCGCCGACCGCGGTGATCCACAAGGAGGACTTCCAGGCCGTCGACATCTCCTCGATCGCGCGGCCGGTCACCAAGGCCGCGACGACCGTCCTGGAGGCCGCGCAGGTCCCCGGCGTCTTCCAGCAGGCCTTCCACCTCATGCGCTCGGGACGCCCCGGGCCGGTTCTCATCGACCTGCCGCTCGATGTCCAGCTCACCGAGATCGAGTTCGACCCGGAGACCTATGAGCCGCTGCCGGTCTACCGGCCGGCCGCCACCCGCGCCCAGATCGAGAAGGCCGTCAGGATGCTGAACGCGTCCGAGCGCCCGCTGATCGTCGCCGGCGGTGGCATCATCAACGCCGACGCCTCCGAACCACTGGTCGAGTTCGCCGAACTCACCGGCACTCCGGTCGTGCCGACCCTGATGGGCTGGGGCGCCATCGCCGACGACCACGCCCTGAACGCCGGCATGGTGGGGCTCCAGACCTCGCACCGCTATGGCAACGCCACGTTCCTGGAGTCCGACTTCGTCCTCGGCATCGGCAACCGCTGGGCCAACCGCCACACCGGCAAGCTCGATGTGTACCGGCGCGGACGCACCTTCGTCCATGTCGACATCGAGCCCACCCAGATCGGCAAGATCTTCCCCCCGGACTACGGCATCGCCTCGGACGCGAAAGCCGCGCTCGCGCTCTTCGTCGAGGTGGCGAAGGAGCTGAAGGCCGCGGGCGAACTGCCGGACCGCGCCGCCTGGGCCGCCTCGGCACAGGAGCGCAAGGCCACGCTGCACCGGCGTACCCACTTCGACGATGTGCCGCTCAAGCCGCAACGCGTGTACGAGGAGATGAACCGCGCCTTCGGTCCCGAGACCCGGTACGTCACCACCATCGGCCTCTCGCAGATCGCCGGCGCGCAGATGTTGCACGTCTACCAGCCGCGCCACTGGATCAACTGCGGCCAGGCGGGCCCGCTCGGCTGGACCATCCCGGCCGCGCTGGGCGTGGCCACCGCCGACCCCGACGCCACGGTCGTCGCGCTCTCCGGCGACTACGACTTCCAGTTCATGCTGGAAGAGCTGGCGGTCGGCGCGCAGCACCGCATCCCGTATGTGCATGTGCTGGTGAACAACTCGTATCTGGGCCTGATCCGGCAGGCACAGCGCAATTTCGACATCGACTTCCAGGTCAACCTGGAGTTCGAGAACCTCAACTCACCCGAGCTGGGCGTCTACGGCGTCGACCATGTGAAGGTCGCCGAGGGCCTGGGCTGCAAGGCGATCCGGGTCACCGAGCCCGACCAGCTGCTGCCGGCCTTCGAGCGGGCCAAGAAGCTGGCCGCCGAGTTCCGTGTCCCCGTGATCGTCGAGGCGATCCTCGAACGCGTCACCAATATCGCGATGAGCGGCAGCGACATCGCGAGCGTGAACGAGTTCGAGGACCTCGCCACCGAGCCGTGGCACGCGCCCACGGAGATCCTGCCGCTGACCTGACCCTGACCCGGCGGCAGCGAGGGCCCTGTTCCGGAGCGATCCGGGGCGGGGTCCTCAGCCGTGTCGGCCGCGGCCGCCTCCGCCTCAGCCGTCTGCGCCGCGGCCGCCGGAGTCCGCCCCGGACGCGGGCACGCGAAAGAGCGTGGAGCACGGGAGCTGTCCGTACTCCACGCCGCACGTGGGGCGCTGGGAGAGTGGGCGGCAGAAGAGAGGACCGCGGCGGCGACGGGAGACCGGCGTTCCTTCCCTCGGGTCGGGAAGGACCGACGTTCCCCTCACCACCGCACTGGCTCGCTCGCCGCCGCGGTCCTCTCGCTGCCCGTACCGCCGGCCACCCCTCGTACGGGACCGGTGGTGCGGGACGACGCACGGGAGCCGACCTCCCGTCATCTCCCGTGCGTAGCTCGGTCATTCACTGGTGGGTTCCGGGCGGCGGCGGCGCCTGGGCGCGACAGGACAGGTGTCAGCGCCACCGCTGCCCGGGGTTCGGGGGAGCCGGACTCAGATCTCGGTGCCGGACAGACGCTCGACCGAGCGCAGCAGCGCGGAGTGGTCGAGCCCGCCGTCGCCCTGCGCGCGCAGGGAGGCGACGAGTTGGGCGACGACGGCGCCCACGGGGAGCGCGGCGCCCACATTGCGGGCGGCGTCGGTGACGATGCCCATGTCCTTGTGGTGCAGATCGATCCGGAAGCCGGGCCTGAAGTCGCGGTTGAGGAAGTTGTCCTTCTTACGGGTCAGCACGGTCGACCCGGCCAGCCCGCCGTTGAGGACGTCCAGCGCCGCGGCGAGGTCCACACCGGACCGCTCCAGGAAGACCACGGCCTCGGCGCACGCCTGGATGTTCACCGCCACGATCAGCTGGTTGGCGGCCTTCACCGTCTGCCCGGAGCCGTGTGGCCCGCACAGCACGATGGTCTTGCCGAGCGCGTCCAGCAGCGGCTTGGCCGCGTCGAAGTCGGCCTGTTCACCGCCGACCATGATGGAGAGGACCGCCTCGATGGCGCCGGCCTCGCCGCCGGAGACCGGGGCGTCCAGGACACGGATGCCCATCTCGGCCGCGTTCCGCGCCAGTTCCACCGACGTCCGCGGCGTGATGGACGACATGTCGATCAGCAGCGCGCCCCGCCTGGCGTTCGCGAGGATGCCGTCCTCTCCGTACGCGACGGCCTCGACCTGCGGGGAGGCGGGCACCATCGTGACGATCACCTCGGCGTCCCGTACCGCCTCGGCGATCGAGCCCGCGGCCGTACCACCGGCCGCGGCCAGCCGCTCCAGCTTGTCCCGCTCCAGCGTGAAGCCGGTCACGGAGTAGCCGGCCTTGAGCAGATTCTCGGACATGGGGGAGCCCATGATGCCGAGACCGATCCACGCGATCGTGGGGAGATTACTCATCTGGGTGCCTCTCTCACTACCCGCGCACATCGCAACACGCGCGTGAATACGGTCGGTTGGCGGGCCGGCGGTCGGGGAGCCAGGCCCTGTCGGGCCGGTCAGGCCCCCGCGAGCCAGTCGAAGGACTCGGCGCTCGGCCGGTCGCCCGGCTTGTACTCCAGCCCGACCCAGCCGGTGTATCCGGCCTTCCGCAGCCTGCCGAGGAGGTCTTCGAGCGGCAGCGATCCGGTGCCCGGCGCGCCGCGGCCGGGGTTGTCGGCGATCTGTACGTGGCCGGTCCTGTCGGCGTACCGGTCGATGACCTCGTTCAGGTCCTCGCCGTTCATCGACAGGTGGTAGAGATCGAGCAGGAACGCGGCGTTGCCGAGACCGGTGGCGGCGTTGACCTTGTGCACGACCTCGATCGCGGCGGGAGCGCTCACCAGGGGGTAGCGGGGGGACTCCGGCTTGTTGAGCGCCTCGATCAGCAGGACGGCCCCGATCCGGTCGGCCGCGTGGGCCGCCCGCACGAGGTTCTCCAGGGCCAGTTCGTCCTGCGCCTGTGGATCGACCCCCTCGACGCGGTTGCCGTACAGGGCGTTGAGGGCCCGGCACCCGGTGGCGGCGGCGAAGTCGGCCGCGACCTCGATATTGGCGACGAACCGGTCGGATTCCTCACCCGGCACCGAGAGCGCGCCGCGGTCCGGCCCCGGCAGCTGTCCGGCGTAGAAGTTCAGCCCCACGAGCTGGGTGCCCGCGTCGTCGAGCGCCTTCCCCAGGGCATCGAGCTCGGCCCGGGGCGGGGTGGGGGTGTCGGTCCAGGGCCACCACAGCTCGACCGCGGCGAAACCGGCCGCGGCCGCGGCCGCCGGGCGCTCAAGCAGCGGGAGCTCGGTGAAGAGGATGGACAGGTTCACATCGAAGCGCTGCTCGGTGCCGCGCCCGTTCGTGAGGAGAGGGGCCATGAGGAGTCCGACGCACCTTCCGTATCGCGGAAGTAATATTCTACTTGATGGAAGAGTGCCTGGGTGGCTCGGTGGCTGTCAAGGGGGCTCCCGTGATTCGTCACCCGCGCGCTTCGTTTCGACGACGTGTCCGTGTGGCCCGGTGGGCGCGAGCGGGTCCGTTAAGGTCGTGTCGACTGGAGCACACCACCGCGGAGAATCCGCCCCGGATGTGTCCCGGATGTGCCCTCTCGGCCGGAGGCTTGAGGGAACGTGCAGGTCGGAGCCGATGTTCTTTGGGGGCACAGTGCGATTGCGAGTGGAGTTCACGACCGAGCCCTTCGATCTGGACGAGGCGCCCGCCCACGCGCTGGTGGCCCGTGAGGTCGTCGAGGGTGCCGAACTCGACGCCGTGGATGTCGGCCCGTTCGGCACTACGGCGGAGGGCGGCGCGGACGCGGTGCTGAACGCGGTGGGCGTACTGCTGCACCGGTCGCTGGCCGCCGGGGCGACCCGGGTCTCCCTCCAGGTCAATGTGGTCGGGGACGGCCCGGTGACCGAGGGCGGCCGGGTGACCGGGGCAATCGGGGAAGGGGGGAACGGCTGATGGCCGCGCCGCTGGACCACCCGTTCGTCGCGGCGGTCAAGCCGCTGATCGATGCCATGGGCGGCGAGTTGATGGCCCCCGGCGAGGCCCGGCCCGACGATGTCGTGCTCGCCTGGGAGGGCGAGGACGTGCTCGCCGTACGGCTGCCCCAGCTGTCCGACTCGCTGGATCACATCCTGGCCGCGCTGGAACGGCGGCACGGCATGCCGCTCGCCGAACTGGACCGCAAGACCAAGCAGTCGGTCGTCCGGATACTTGAGGCGCGCGGTGCCTTCTCCGTCCGGCATGGTGTCGAGACGGTGGCGAGCGCCCTCGGTGTCAGCCGCTTCACCGTCTACAACTACCTGAACAGGGAAAACGCCCGCGAGAACGCCCGCGAGAACGCCCGCGAAAGCGCGCGCGGGAGCGCGACCACGGGCGAGTAGGCCCGGGTGGGGGTGTCCGTATACGAGATTTCAACAAACTGTTGACGCGGTGTTGCCGAGGGCGTTAGCTAGGTCCTGTCCGGTCGAGGTGGGGGGGGGCGGGGGGGGGGCGCGGCCCGCGGAAGGCGGCGCAACACGAAGGACCGCACCCCCCA
>NZ_JBEOUD010000026.1:0-129874 GCF_040303865.1 Streptomyces sp. NPDC094034
GTGATCCGATTGAGGCGGGTGCGTTGTTGGCTGTTTATGGTGGGGGTCGTGAGCGTCCTTTGTTGTTGGGGTCGTTGAAGTCGAATATTGGTCATACGCAGGCGGCGGCGGGGTTGGCTGGTGTGATCAAGATGGTGATGGGGATGCGGGCGGGTTTGGTGCCGGCGTCGTTGTATGCGGGTGTGTTGTCGGAGCATGTGGATTGGGGTTCTGGGCGGGTTGAGGTGCCGGGGGAGTTGGTGGAGTGGCCGGTGTCGGGTGGGCGGCGGCGTGCGGGGGTGTCGGCGTTCGGTATCAGTGGGACGAATGCGCATGTGATTGTGGAGGAGGCGCCTTCGCGGTCGGAGCCGGTGTCTGCCGGCCCGGTGTCGCTGTCTGTCGGCGGGGCCTCGACGTCGGTGTCGGTGTCGGCCGGCGGAGAGTCGGCGTCGGTGTCTCCTGGTGGGGCGTCGGTGTCGGTGTCGGCTGGTCCGGTGGTGTGGTGTTTGTCGGCTGTGTCGGATGTGGCGTTGCGGGCGCAGGCTGCTGGTCTGCGGGTGTTTTTGGAGGAGCGGCCGGAGGTGTTGCCCGCGGATGTGGGCTGGTCGTTGGTGAGGACGCGTGCGTTGTTCGATCATCGGGCCGTGGTGGTGGGTGAGGACCGTACGGAACTCCTCACCGGACTCGAAGCACTCGCCCGGGGCGAGGAGGCCCCGCAACTGGTCCAGTCCGGCCCGGGGCGCGGCAGGACTGCGTTCCTGTTCTCCGGACAGGGTGCGCAACACCCTGGTATGGGTGCCGAGTTGTACCGCGCCTACCCCGTCTTCGCCGAAGCCTTGGATGAGGTCTGCGACCAGCTCGACGCGCGTCTCGACCGTCCCCTGCGAGAGCTGATGTTCTCTTCGCCGGGATCCGACGAGGCGCGGCTGCTTCACCGCACGGCCTACGCCCAGCCCGCTCTGTTCGCCCTGGAGACCGCCCTCTACCGGCTGGTGCGGTCCCTCGGTCCCGTTCCCGACTTCCTCATCGGCCACTCGGTGGGGGAGATCAGCGCCGCGCACGCCGCCGGAGTTCTGACACTCGCCGACGCGTGCGCCCTTGTCGCCGCCCGCGCCCGGCTCATGGAGGCCGCGCCCGATACCGGTGGCATGATCGCGATCGACATCGGCGAGGCGGAGATGCGGGGCTGCCTCGGCGAGTTCGACGGCAGTGCCACCATCGCCGCGGTCAACTCACCCCGGTCCGTGGTGATCTCGGGGGAGGACATGACCGTCGAGAAGGTCGCCGCCTACTGGGAGACACGGGGGCGGCGAACCACTCGGCTGCGGGTGAGCCACGCCTTCCACTCCATGATGATGGACGGTGTCCTGGAGGAGTTCCGCGCCGTGGCCGCGACCATTTCCTTCAACGCGCCGGAGATACCCGTCATCTCCAATCTGACAGGCAGGCCCGGGGCCGCCGGCGAGCTGTGCTCACCCGACTACTGGACCCGCCAACTCCGGGACCCCGTCCGGTTCATGGACGGGGTGAACAGCCTGTTCGAGGAGGGGGTGACCACCTTCCTCGAACTCGGTCCCGACGCCACCCTCACCGCTCTGGTCGAGGACTGCGTCACGGGCACCGGTCCCGCGCCGACCCTGACGTCCGTGCTCCGGCGGGAGAGGCCGGAGACACGCACGCTCGCGACGGCTCTCGCCGAGGCCCATGTCGCCAACACCACCGTCGCTCGCCCCAGCCTCGGCCATGACGCCGCGAGGGGCGCGGTCGAGCTGCCCACGTACCCCTTCCAGCGGAGCCGCTACTGGCTGGAGGGCCAGGACGCGGTCCGCCGGCCGGCCGGCGGGCGGGGCGGATCCCCGGACCATCCGCTGCTCGGCGCGGGCATCGACCTGGCCGTGACCAGCGACCGCTGGTTCTCCCAGGAACTCTCCGCCGACCGGCCCTGGTTCGTCCGTGAGCACCGCGTCGCGGGGCGGTCCGTGCTGCCCGGCAGCGCGATGGTCGAATGGGCACTGGCCGCCGTACGGTCCATGGGCCGTCCCGAGCCTGCCGCCTGGACGCTGCGGGACGTGACCTTCGACGAGTTCCTGCCGTTCCCGGACGACGGGAGCCCGCTCACCGTGCAGGCCCTGGCCGAGGCGACCGGGAGGACACACCGGGTGCGTTGTCTGAGCCGGCGGGCCGGGCACGGGACCCCGGCCACACCCGACGGAGGCTGGACCGAACACGCCACCGTGGCGAGCGCCGGGCCCGGTGACAGGCCCCGCCCGGCGCCCGCGGCCAGGCCCGGGCCGGAGGCGGACATGACCGAGCCCGCCATCGGGCGGCTGTATGACTCCTTCCGGAGAATCGGCCTGGATTACGGGCCGGCCTATCGCGCGCTGCGTCGGGTCCGGGTCGACGGAGACCGGGCGCACGGTCTGATCGTCGCCGACGAAGCCACCCGGGACCAGGACACCTATCTGCTGCACCCGGTCGTACTCGACGCCTGCTTCCAGATGGTGGTGGCGTTCACCGCCGACGACGACACACTGCGCGTACCCGTCGCCGTCGACCGGATCGATGTCTACGGGCCGCTCCCGGCCCGGGTCGAGTGCCGGGCCCACCGGCGTGGGACGGCGGACCCCGGTGACGTGTCACTGGACCTGGAGGTGTCCTCGGAGGACGGGGAAGTCCTGGCGACCGTCGAGGGGTTGCGCCTGCGTGCGGTGCCCCGTTCCGCGCTCGGCGCGATGACGAACCCGACTCCCCGCGGCTACGCGCTGACCTGGCGGCCCCGGCCCGACCTGCCGGGGACCGCGCCCGCCCCCCGCGCGCGGACCGGCGGTTGGCTCGTGTGCGGAACCGACCCCGGGGCGACCGTGTCCTGGCGCGACCGGTTGGCCGCGCTCGGTGTCACGGCCACCGCCGTGGTCACCGGCGCCACCGCACCGCGCGCGGACTCCGGCGCCGTGCACGTGGACGCCGTCTCGGACAGTGACGTGCGGGGCATGCTCGACACCGTACGCGGCGACACAGGACAGCCCCTCGCCGGACTGATCCTTCTCACGGAGCCCACCGACGCGGGAGCCGACGAGGTCGTCGAGGCCACGTACCGGCTGGCCCATCGGACCAGCACACTGCTCGCCGGTTTCCTGCGGGCCTTCGCCGCCGGACGCCCCGAGATCATCATCTGCTCGGCGGGCGCGGCGGTGGCGCCCGGCGACGGCGCGGCTGTCGGTGGCGCCGCTGCCGGTGGCGTGAGCGCCGACGGCGCCGGAGCCGACGGCCGGGCGCCCGAGCTCGCACCGTCCGTCCTGACCGCCCTCACCCGGTCGGTCATCGCCGAGTACCCGGACCTGACCTGCGTACAGATCGATCTCGCCCCCGCGGCGCCGATGCCCGCCCCGGCGGAGATCCTCGACCAGGTGTCGGCACTCGGCGGTTCGGGTCATCTCGCGGTGCGCGACGGACAGTGGTACGAGGCCCGCCTGCGCGAGGAGGGACAGGACGCGACGGCGACCGGCGGGACACCAGGAGCCGGCGCACAGGATCCGATGGTGGTCCGAGGCGACGCCACCTATCTGATCACCGGCGGTCTGGGCGGCCTCGGTCTGGCCACCGCCGGCCACCTGGCGGGCAAGGGCGCGCAGTGCCTGCTGCTCGTCGGCCGTACGCTGCCCGCCGGTACCCCGCCCGAGGTGGCGGCGCTGCGGGCGCGCGGGGTCCGGGTCGAACTCCGGGCCGTCGACATGGCGGACACCGCCGGGGTCGAGCGTGTCCTGGCGTACGCGCGGGGCGAACTGCCGCCGCTGCGCGGGGTGGTGCACGCGGCCGGGATCAACGCCGAGGGCGTCCTGGAGCGGGCCGACTGGTCGGAGCTCAGCCGGGTGATGGATCCGAAGGTCAAGGGGGCCTGGAATCTGCATCGCCTCACACACGATCTCGACCTCGACTTCTTCGTCCTCTACTCGGCCCTGGGGGCGCTGATCGGCCTGCCCGGGCAGCCGGGCTATCTGATGGCGAACACCTTCCTGGACGCGCTCGCCCGCCACCGTCGGCGCCAAGGGCTGCCCGCCCTCAGCGTGGGCTGGGGAGCGTGGGCGGACACGGGCATGGCGGTCGACGGGGGCCTCGTGGAGCGGTTCGCCGCCTCGGGCATCCACGGCATGCCGGCCGACGAGGCCCTGCGTGCCCTCGACCTCGTGTCCGCGGACGGTCCCGCGCACATCGCGCTGGCCGCCGTCGACTGGCGGCGGTACGGGGCCGCCGGTGGCCGCCGGCTTCCGGACACGCTGCTCGGCGATGTCGTGCCGCTCGGCCCGTCCTCGGCGCCCGACAGCGGCACGGGGACCGCCCCGGGGACGGCGACCGACAGCGGGCCCGGCCTGGCCGAACTGGTCCTCACCCGGCCCGAGGAGGCACCCGGGATCGCCCTCGACCGGCTGCTCGACCTGGTGGCCGTGCTCCTCGGGATGTCCGCGAAGGAGCGGGACGCGTTGCGTCCCACCTTCCACTACAAGCACCTCAACGAACTGGGCTTCGACTCACTGACCACGATCCGGCTCCGCAACCGGCTCCGCGCCGACTTCTCCGCCGATGTGCCGGCGGACTACCTCTTCGGAGGCGGTACGGCCCTGGAGATCGCCGGGCTGATCTGCCGGCAGCTGACGACCATGAGCGTGCTCGCCACCGACGACGACGTGCTGGACGACGGCGCGGAGACCGAGGTGCTGACGCTGTGACCGCCCCGGCACCCCCTCGACTGCCCCACGACTCGTCAACTGGCGGACAAGGAGAAACCGCTGTGCCTGAAAGCGGATCCCAATCGGTCCCGTCCCTCCTCGACGACCTCGCCCGGGCCGGCATCAGACTGCGGCTCGCACCGGGGGACCGGATCGAGGTGATCGCCCCCAAAGGAGGGCTCACCGGCGATCTCCGGGAGCGGATCGGCCGGCTCAAGCAGGAGCTCATCGCCTGGCTCGACGGCGCCAGGACCCGCCGGGAGCAGGAGGCCGAGCTGCCCGTCGTGACACCGGACGAGCGGCGTCTCCACGAGCCGTTCGCCCCGTCGGACCTTCAGATGTCGTTCATCATGGGCGGCAGGGAGGGGTTCGAGTACTACGTACGGCCCCACCAGTACATGGAGTACGACCTCGCCGAGGCGGACCCCGGGCGCCTGGAGAAGGCGCTCAACCAGGAACTGGAGTTCCAGCGGCGGAATCTGGTCGTGGTCCGGGAGGATCTGCGGCTCCAGACGGTCCGGGACCCGGGTCCCGCCCATATCGAGGTGTTCGACGTCCGTCACCTGGACGCGGCGCGGGCACAGGCGCACATCGAGCGGGTCCGTGACTCCATGACGCGACGCGAGCCCGTGCACGACCGCTGGCCCTGGGTGGACATGCGGCTCAGTCTGCTGCCGGACGACACCGCCAAGCTCCACTACAACAACAACAACCTCTTCAGCGACGCCCCGGCGACCCTGCGGTTCATCAGCGCCGTGCTGCGGCGCTACGAGAACCCCGGGGAGTCCCCGCCCGAACTGGAGATCAGCTATCGGGACTGCGTGCTCGCCCTGGCCGAGCTGGAGGAGTCCCCGCTCGGCCAGGCGTCGAAGAAGTACTGGACCGACCGGATCGCCGGCTGGCCCGCCGCACCGGAGATACCGCTCGCGGCCGGCGCCGACCCGCGACGGCGCTCCCGGCTGGAACGCCGGGAACTGCTGTTCCCCGCCGACGTCTGGGCCTCGCTCAAGGAGAAGGCCGCCGCCCGCAATCTCACCACGACCAATGTGCTGTGCGGCGTACACGCGGAGGTCCTGGCGTTCTGGAGCGGCTCGCGCCACTTCCTGCTCAACAACATGATCACCCACCGGCTCCCGCTGCATCCGCGGATGAACGAGGTGTTCGGCAACTTCGCCTCCCTCTACCCACTGGAGGTCGACTGGCGGCACGAGGAGGGCTTCGAGGACCGGGTCCGCCGCCTCCAGGCGCAGGTCCTCTCCGACGTCGAGCACATCTACTGGAGCGGTGTGAAGGTGCTCCAGGCGCTCAACCAGCACCGCCGCACCCCGGGCAAGGCCGTGTGCCCGTACGCGGTCGGCAGCGCGCTGTTCGTCGGAGCGGCCGAACGTCCCGTGCACAGCCTGCTGGAAACCCCGCAGACACTCATCGACTGCGAGTTCTGGGATCTGCGGGACGGCAGTCTGTGGGTCATCTGGGACGTCATCGAGGACATGTTCCCGCCCGGGCTCGTCGACGCCATGCAGGAGGCCTACCGCGACATCGTCATGCGGCTCGCCGAGAGCGACGAGGCATGGCGGGAGCGGGCCTTCGACCCGCTCCCGGACGCGCAGCGCGCCCGGCGCGCCGCACTCGACGCGCCGTCCGGGCCGGTGCCCCCGGGACTGCTGCACGACTCCCTCGCCCGGCAGCGGGCCCGGCAGCCGGGCCGCCCCGCCGTGGTGACCGCCGACCGTACCCTCACCTACGACGCGCTCGCCGGATGCGCCGAGCGGATCGCCAGGGCGCTTGGCGAGTCCGGTGTCGTGCCCGGCGCCCTGGTCGCCGTCGCCGCGCCGCCGGGATGGGAGCAGATCGCGTCGGTGCTCGGCGTTCTGACCGCCGACGCGGCCTATGTGCCGGTCGATCCCGACTGGCCGCAGGACCGGCTCCGTTATCTGCTCCAGGACACCGGTGCCGCCGCCGTCCTCACCAGCCGGGCCCGGCTGGACACGCTCACCGCGCTCACGGGCGTGCCCGTACTGGCCGTTGACCCACCGGAGGCGGGCGAGACCGGTCACGTCCCGGCGGCCTCGCCGGAGACGACCCGGCAGCCGGGCGACCTCGCCTACGTCATCTACACGTCGGGCTCCACGGGCCGCCCCAAGGGAGCGATGCTCGACCACCGGGGGCCGCTCAACACCGTCACCGAGATCAACCGCCGCTACGGCGTGACCTCCGACGATGTGCTCTTCGGCATCTCCTCGCTCTGGTTCGACCTGTCGGTCTACGACATCTTCGGCGCCCTGGACGCCGGCGCCGCGCTCGTGCTCGCCGAACCCGGCCGGCCCGACCCCGCCGCCTGGACCCGTACCGTCCGGGAGCGGGGGGTCACGGTCTGGAACTCCGTGCCCGCCCTCATGCAGCTCTTCGTGGAGGAGGCCGAGGGAGCCGGACTGCGGTTCCCCGGACTGCGCACGGTCCTGCTGAGCGGCGACTGGATCCCGGTCGGACTCCCGGACCGGATCCGCGCGATCGCGCCCAACGCCCGGGTGATCAGCCTCGGCGGCGCCACCGAGGCATCGATCTGGTCCATCTGCTACCCCGTCGACCGGACCGACCCGGACTGGACGAGCATCCCCTACGGGAAACCGCTCGCCAACCAGAGCTGGCACATCCTCGACGAACTCGGCCGCGACGTCCCCGAGCAGGTCACGGGACAGCTCTTCATCGGCGGCGAGGGCGTCGCCCTCGGATATCTGGGGGACGCCGAGAAGACCGCGTCCGCCTTCGTGCCCCACCCTGTCACCGGCGAACGGCTGTACCGCACCGGCGACCTCGGGCGCCTTCTTCCCAGCGGAGACATCGAGTTCCTCGGCCGGATGGACTTCCAGGTGAAGATCCAGGGATTCCGCGTCGAACCGGGCGAGGTCGAGCACGCGCTGCTGGACCTCCCGGACATCGGGCAGGCGGCCGTCGTGGCACGCGGCACCCGCTCCGGTAAACAACTGGCGGCCTTCGTGACCGCCAAGGAGGGCTGCCCCGCGCCGGTCCCGTCCGGCATACGGGCCGCCCTCGCCGAGCGACTGGTCGGCTATATGGTGCCCAGTCATGTCGCGGTCCTCGACCGCCTGCCACTGACCGCGAACGGCAAACTGGACCGTACGGCCCTGGAAGCCCTGAGCCCGGCCGACATCGACGGCGGGCACCTCCCCGCCGAACCCGGGACCGCCACCGAGCGCACCCTGCTGGACATCTGGCAGTCGGTTCTGGCGCGCGAGCCGATCGGGGTGCACGACGACTTCTTCGACCTGGGCGGCCAGTCCTTCACCGCGCTGCGGGTCATCGGGCAGATCGCCCGCCGACTGGGGCACCGCGTCCCGCTGGGCACGTTACTTGAGCGGCCCACCGTCGCCGGACTGGCCGACTGGCTCGACACCCGGCAGAGCGACTGGACTTCGCTGGTCCAGCTCCGGTCGTCCGACGGTGACGGGAATCCCTGGTTCTTCGTCCACCCGGCCGGCGGCAACGTGCTGTGCTACCGGTCGTTGGCCGAAGCACGCGACCGGCCGTTCTTCGCGTTCCAGGCACCGGGCCCCGCCACCGGCCAGGAGCCGGTGGACAGCGTGCCCGAGCTGGCCGCTCTCTATGTCGCGGCGCTGACGGACGTCCGGCCGCGAGGCCCGTACCGGATCGGCGGCTGGTCCTCGGGTGCCGTGATCGCGGCCGAGATGGTCCGGCTGCTTGAGGCGCGCGGCGAGCGGGTCGAGCGGCTGGCGGTGATCGACTCTCCCGCGCCGGTGGCGCCGCGCGCGAACGCCGACGAGACGCGACTGCTGCTCTGGTTCCTCGAAGACCTCGACATCGGCTTCGACCCGGGCGCCCCCGGCGCCACGGAACTGCCCGGGCCCGAGGGGCCGCCGGTGACGGTCCGACTCGGCCGCGCGCTCGACGCGCTCCGTGACCGGGGCCTGGCCGACACCGGACTCGACCGTGATGAACTCGCCGACACCTTCGCGGTGTTCAAGGCCGTCGTGGCGGGCTGCGACCGCTACACCGCGTCGCCGGTCGCCGCCGACATCACGGTGCTGCGGGCCCGCGACGGCCAGGTCGGCGAGTTCGCCGGCCACCCCTTCGCGGCGGCCCCCGACTGGGGCTGGTCCGCGCTCACCAGCGGTGCCGTGAACAGTCTGAGCGTTCCCGGAACCCACCACACACTGCTCGTCGGCGCGTCCGTGGACATCGTCGCCGACGCCCTGGACAGCACGCCCTACCGCGGGCGGCGGGCCCGGTGACCGCGGCGGCGCGAGACGGAGGAGGACCTACGGTGACGGTGACTCAGGAACTGCTCGGCGAATTGCGCACGCGCGGCATCAAGCTGCGTCTGACCGACGGCCGACTGGACGTGGTGGCCCCGGCCGGCGCGCTGACCGCGCGACTGCGGGACGAACTGCGCGAGCGGCGCGACGATCTCGTCGCGATGCTCAGGGATGTGTCGGCCGGCCCGGAAGAGGGCGCCGTCGTGCCCCGCCCCGCCGACCGCCACGAACCCTTCCCGCTGACCGACATCCAGCACGCCTACTGGGTCGGTCGCGGGTCCGCGGTCGAACTCGGCGGTGTCTCCACCCACATCTACTTCGAACTCGAACGCGCCGGGTTGGACCAGGACCGGCTGGAGACCAGTCTCCGGGCGGTCATCGCCCGCCACGACATGCTCCGCGCGGTCATCGGCCCCGACGGCATGCAGCGCGTGCTGCCGGAGGTCCCCCCGTACCGGATTCCCGTCGCCGATCTGCGCGGCCTGGTGGCGGAGAAGCGGGAACAGGAAATCCTGCGCACCCGGGACGAGATGGACCACCAGGTCCTGCCCGCCGATCGCTGGCCGCTGTTCGACATCCGTGCCTCCCGGCTCGGGGACGATCGTCTGCGCCTCCACATCAGCCTCGACACCCTGATCCTCGACGGCTACAGCATGTATCTGCTGTTCCAGGACTGGCGCCGCTTCTACGAGGACCCCGACTGGTCGCCGGAGCCGCTGGACCTCTCCTACCGCGACCATGTGCTGGCCGAGGCGGCGGCGCAGGAGGGCCCCCGCTACCGGGCGGCGGAGAAATACTGGCTCGACCGGCTGCCCGAGCTGCCGCCGGCGCCCGCCCTGCCGCTTGCCGCGCAGCCCGGCACGATCGGCCGGCCCGAGTTCGGCCATCGCGGGGGACGGTTGCCGGCCGCGCGGTGGACAGCCGTCAAGGAGTCCGCCCGGCGGTTCGGGGTCACCCCGTCCGCCGTGCTGATGACCGCCTACGCCGATGTACTGCGGACCTGGTCGAGCGAGCCCGACTTCACACTGGACCTGACCCTGTTCAACCGTCCGCAGTCCCATCCGCGCATGGGCGAGCTCATCGGCGACTTCACCTCCGTCACCCTCCTCGCGCTGCCGGCCGGCCAGGGCGAGGCGTTCGCCTCCCGGGTGCGGCGGCTCCAGCTGCGGCTCATGCGGGATCTGGAACACCCCGAGTTCAGCGGCGTCCGGGTGCTGCGCGAACGGTCCCGCCGCGCGGGCGGCGGGCCCGGTGCCTCGATGCCGGTCGTCTTCACCAGCGCGCTGGTACTGGGGACCGGCGGCGAGGACCCGTCGGAGGGGATCCGGTTCTTCGGGGACGAGATGTACGGCATCACCCAGACCCCCCAGGTGTGGCTGGACCATCAGGTGACCGAGGAGCGGGGCGACCTGCTGTTCAACTGGGACGCCGTCGAGGCCCTCTTCCCCGCCGGTCTCCTGGACGACATGTTCGACGCCTACCGCGCCACCCTGGACCGGCTCGCCACGGACCCCGCCGCGTGGACGGAGCCGACGACAGCGCCCGCGCTGCCCGAGTGGCAGCTCGCGGAGCGCCGCGCCGCCAACGACACCGGCGCGCCCATCCCGGCCCGCACCCTTGGCGACCTCGTGGTGTCCCGGGCCCGCGGGTGTCCCGACGCGACCGCGGTGATCGACGAGAACGGCGAGCACAGCTACCGCGAGGTCATGGCGGCCGCGGCGGGGCTGGCCCACCGGCTGGTCGAACTGGGCGCCACGCGGGACACGCTGATCGGTGTCGTACTCGACCGGGGCGTGGACCAGATCGTCGCCGTGCTCGCGGTCGCCCTCTCGGGCGCCGCGTATCTGCCGGTCAGCCCGCAGTGGCCGACCGCCCGGCGGCATCTGCTGCTGGAGCGCGGCGGGGCACGGATCGTGGTGACGGCCCCCGAGGCGCGCGACGAGCTCGACTGGCCGGCCGGTGTCCACCTCGTCACCTCGGCGGATCCCGAGGTGAGCGCTGCCGGCACCGAGCCCCCTGAGGTCGATGTCCATCCGGACGACCTGGCCTATGTGATCTTCACCTCCGGGTCGACCGGACAGCCGAAGGGCGTGATGATCGACCATCGGGCCGCCGCCAACACCCTCCAGGACATGAACGAGCGGTTCGCGGTGGGTCCTGACGACCGGGTGCTCGCCCTGTCGTCGCTGAGCTTCGACCTCTCGGTCTACGACGTGTTCGGCGCGCTCGGGGCCGGGGCCGCGGTAGTCGTGCCGGCCCGCGGCCGCGGGCACGATCCGCTGCACTGGGACGAACTGGTACGGCGCCACGGCGTGACGGTCTGGAACTCGGTGCCCGCCCTGATGCGTGCATGGACCGAGGCCCCCGCCGCAGGAGGGAAGGACGGCCGGGGCGAGTCGAGCGTCCGGCTCGTCCTGCTGAGCGGCGACTGGATCCCCGTCACCCTTCCCGCGGCCGTCCGCGCACGGCATCCCCGGGCGGAGGTGGTGAGCCTGGGAGGCGCCACGGAGGCGTCCATCTGGTCCGTGCACCATCCGATCGGGGACGTGCCACCGCAATGGACGCGGATCCCGTACGGCAAGCCCCTCGCCAACCAGACGCTGCACGTGCTCGACAAGCACCTCGAACCCTGCCCGGTGTGGACCACGGGGGAGATATGCATCGGCGGGGTGGGCGTGGCCCGGGGCTACTGGGGAGCGCCCGAGCTGACCGCGGAGCGCTTCGTCGTCCATCCGCTGACCGGCGAACGGCTGTATCGCACCGGCGACCTCGGGCGCTATCTGCCGGGCGGGGACATCGACTTCCTCGGGCGCGCGGACTTCCAGGTGAAGATCAACGGATACCGCGTGGAGCTCGGCGAGATCGAGGCTGCGCTGCGCTCCGCCCCCGGCGTCGCCGACGCCCTGGTGGGAGTGGAGAGCAACCCGGCGACCGGCGGACGCCAGCTCGTCGCGCATCTCGTGGCCGAGGACGGCGCCGCCCGGCCCGCCGGTACGACCGGCACCGACCGCGCCGCGGGCGTCCGCGCCGCCGTCGAGGAACTGCTGCCGGGGTACATGGTTCCGCACCACCTCCTCTTCATCGACACGGTGCCGCTCAGCGCCAACGGCAAGGTCGACCGGGCTGCTCTGCCCGCCCCATGGACCGAGCCGGCGTCGAAGGAGCGGACCGCCCCGCGCGACGAGCTGGAGGACCGGCTGACGCGGATGTGGGCCGACGTGCTCGAACGGGACGACTTCGGCGTCGACGACAACTTCTTCGAGCTGGGCGGGGACTCACTGCACGCGGTACGCGTCCTGACGTCGATCCGCCAGGAGATCGGTCTCGAACAGGACGCGGAGGACGACCTCGGGATGCTCTTCGACTTCCCCACGATCGCGGAACTCGCCCAGCGGCTCACCGGCCGAGCGGAGGGGTGACGGCATGTCAGGAACCGATGCGGGGGGAGCGGGACAGCGCACGGCGACGGTCGAGGGGCACTGGGACGAGGTGATCGTCGGGGCCGGCTCCGCGGGCGCCACCCTCGCGGGACGGCTGTCCGAGGACCCGGGCCGCCGCGTCCTGCTCCTGGAGGCCGGGCCGGACAACCAGGGCGATCCACCCGGTTCGCCCGACAACCCCGTGTTGTCGGGGGCCAACTGGGACCACTCCGCCTACATCCAGGGGGAGTCGGAGAACGGACGGCGCTACCCGTATGTGGTGGGCAGGACCGTCGGGGGCTCCTCCGCGGTGAACGGCGCCCTCGCGCTGCGCGGTCTGCCGGGCGACTTCGACGCCTGGGCGGCCGCGGGCAATCCCGCCTGGTCGTGGGAGAGCGTGCTGCCGTACTTCGTCCGGCTGGAGTCCGACGGCGACATCAAAGGGCCCGAGCACGGTGGTGACGGGCCTCTGCCCATCCGCAGGCCCTCCGAGGACGAGTTCGGGCCGCTGTCGGCCGGCTTCCTGCACGCCTGCCGCGACCACGGCGTGCCGACAGTGGCCGACCTCAACGCGGCCGACTGCACCACGGGGGCGGGGCCCATTCCCCGCAACGAGGCAGGCGGCCGGCGCGTGTCGACGGCCGACGCGTACCTCACCCCTGCCCGGCACCGGCCCAACCTCACGGTGGCCGGGCACTGCTCGGCCGCCCGGGTCGTGTTCGACCGTGGCAGGGCCGTCGGTGTGGAGGCCGTGAGCGGCGGGCGGCTCGTCCGTATCGGTGCCGACCGCGTGACGCTCTCGGCCGGAGCCATCGGCACCCCCACGATCCTGCTGCGCTCGGGCATCGGCCCGGCCGACGCACTGCTGCGGCTGGGCATACGCCCGGTCGCCGAACTGCCCGGTGTGGGCGCGAACCTCATGGAGCATCCGATCGTCGCCCTGTGGGGGCTCCCCGCCCCGGCCGGCTCCCGATCCGGCGAGCCCATGCACCAGGTACTGGCGCGGGTGTCGAGCACGGGCGGCGCCCCCGACCTCAATCTCACCCTGGTCAACAACGCCACCGACCTCGATGTACCCGTGATGCGCGGGGTACTCAAGGGCCGGACCGCGTTCTCCCTGCACGCGTCGCTGCTGACGCCGCGCTCCCGCGGCTCCGTCACCCTGCGGAGCGCGGAGCCGGACGCCGATCCCGTGATCGAGCTCCGGCTTGCCTCGGACCCCTGGGACGTCGAACGCCTGATGACGGGCACCCGGACGCTCTGGGAGATGGTCAGGGGCAGCCGCCTTGCGCCGCTGCTTGAGCGCGTGTTCCTCTGGACCGACCGGACGGTGGAGGACGACGCCATGCTGCGCCGTTCCGTCTCACGGTTCGTCTGCCCGTCCTGGCATCCGGCGGGGACCGCCGCGATGGGCCCGCCCTCGAACCGCGCGGCGGTCGTGGACGAGCGCTTCCGCGTGCACACGGTCAGCGGACTGCGTGTCGTGGACGCCTCCGTGATGCCGGCGATACCGAGCGCGCCGACCAACCTCAGCTGCGTCATGCTCGGCGAGAGGGCGGCGTCGTGGAGCACGTAGGACCTGTCGGGCGACGCGCCCCGGGGACCGGCCGGAGTGTACGGGGGGCCGCCGCCTCCGACGCGTTGGCGCGCCCCGGCGAATTGGCGGGCCGACGGAAGCACTCGACCGCGGACCGCGCGGTCCCGATGTCCGACGGCGGCCCTTTCCCTCGTCACGAGGACGCCCAAGAACAGGTCCTGGCGGCGCCGGCCGCCGAACCACCGACACCGGGCGCCGCACTCACCGGGAGGCAACAGTGACCGCGCACGACCTTTCCCCGACCGATTCTGTGTCGGCGCCCCCGGGAGCCGAGTTCCCGCTGACCGATCTCCAGGCGGCGTATCTGGTCGGGTCGAGCCCGCTGATGGAGCTCGGCGGCTTCCGGCCGAATCTCTACACCGAGATCGACATCGTGGACTTCGACCCCGAGGCGGCGGCACGGGCCGTCGACCTCCTGATCTCCCGTCACGAGCATCTGCGGACCGTCATGACCGAGGAGGGCGGCCAGCGGGTGCTCGGCGCGGCCGAGGTCACACCGTTCCCCCTGCGCGCGGTCGATCTGACGGGTCTGACGGCACACGAGCAGGAGACGGAGATCCGCCGGACCAGGGAGCGGATGCGGGACGAGGGTCCGGCGCCCACCGGCTGGCCGCTGTTCGAGATCGTCGCCCACCGCCTGCGGCGGCACCGCACCAGAGTGCACTTCGCCATGAGCCTGCTGCTTCTCGACTCGACGAGCACCCGCCTGCTCCAGGAGGAGTGGTGGCGGCTCTACCGCGATCCGGCGACGGAACTGCCGCCCCTGTCCGGCACCTTCCGCGCGTGTGTGCTGGCGCGCGCCGCGGACGCGGAATCGGACGCCCACCAGGCCCAGTGGCGATACTGGGAGGCGCGGCTCGACTCGCTGCCCGACGCCCCCCGGCTGCCGCTCGCCCGGCCGGCCCGCGGCATCGAATCCGCCCGCCTGACCCGCCGCTCCTTTCTGTTGAGCCGTGAGCAGTGGCAGCGGTTCCGTACCACCATGCGCGCGCACCGTGTGCTGCCGACGACCGGATTGCTGCACGTGTACGCGGAGGTGCTGGGCGCCTGGGCGGCCACACCGAACTTCTGTCTCAACGTCCTGCACCAGAACTGGGTGGTCCGGCACCCCGAAGCCGCGGGCGTCGTCGGCCAGTTCAGCGCCACCCTGCCGCTGGAGGTCGACCTCCGGGAGGACGAGGACTTCTTCGTGCGGGCGGGGCGCCTCCAGCGCCGGCTCTGGAAGGACATGGAGCACTCCGACGTCAGCGCGATCCGGGTGACCCGTGAGCTCGCCGCCCGCCGTGGCTGGACCTCGCGCGCGGCGCTGCCCTACGTCTTCAACAGCATGCTGGGTCCGGTGGAGAAGCCGGCCACCGGCAGGGGAGTGTGCAGGACGGTGACCTCCGCCCTGCGCACCCCCCAGGTGCTGATCGACCAGCAGGTCAAGGACGCCCCCGGGGGAGGCGTCGAATGCGTGTGGGACATCGTCGCCGACGCTTTCCCCGAGGGCCTTCCCGACGCGATGTTCGACGCCTACCGGAGCATGCTGGAGTCGCTGGCCGGGCCCGGCGGCGCCGAGGTCCGGCCCGCTCTCCCGGGGGCGGCCCACCGGGACCTGGTCGAGCGGCTGAACACGACGGCCGGGGCGCCGCCCACGGACCGGCTGGAGGACGGCTTCCTTCAGCGGGCGGTGCGGGAGCCGGACCGGCCGGCGATCCTGACGGCGCACCGCACGGTGACGTACGGGGAACTGGAAGCGGTCTCGCGGTCAGTCGCCGTATGGCTGCGCGACCACGGCGTCGGGCGCGGCGATGTGGTGCCCGTGGTGATGGAGAAGGGCTGGGAACAGGTCGCGGCCGTACTCGGTGTGCTGAGGTCCGGCGCCGCCTACTGCCCCGTGTCGGTGACCTTGCCCGCCGACCGGATCCGCCGTCTGCTCGACGCGACGTCCGCCCGTACCGCGCTGTGCCAGTCCCACCGCCTGCCCGAACCGCTCAGTCAAGGAGCGGTTCCCACGCTCCTTGTCGACCTGGCGGAACCGACGGACCATGTCCTGGATCCACCGACGAGCGACCCCGGTGAGCTCGCCTACATCATTCACACCTCGGGCTCGACCGGCGCCCCCAAGGGGGTCATGATCGGCCACGGAGCGGCCCGGAACACGATCGCCGACATCAACCGGCGGCTGCGGCTCGGCCCGGACGACCGGGTGTTCGGCATCTCCTCGCTCAGCTTCGACCTGTCGGTCTGGGACATCTTCGGCACCCTGGCGGCCGGCGCCGCACTCGTGCTTCCGGTGGCGACCGACCACCCCGATCCCGAGAGATGGGCCGAGGCGTCGCTCGCGCACGGCGCCACCGTGTGGAACTCCGTCCCGGCGCTCGCCGAGCTGCTTGTCGAGGTCCTCGCCCACCGGCCGGGGCCACAACTGCCGCCGTTGCGGGCGTTCCTGCTCAGCGGCGACTGGATACCCACCTGGCTCCCGGACCGGATGCGGTCCCTGTGGAGCGACGTCCGGGTGCTGGGGCTCGGCGGCGCCACCGAGGCGTCGATCTGGTCGAACTGCTTCGAGATCGGCCGTGTAGACCCCGCCTGGCGGAGCATTCCGTACGGGACTCCCCTCAGCGGGCAGACCATGCGGGTGCTCGACCACGCCATGGAGGTCAGGCCGCCCTGGGCCACCGGCAGGATCTACATCGGCGGTCTCGGTGTCGCCCAGGGATACGCGAAGGACCTGGAGCGGACCGCGGAGAGGTTTCTCCGGCACCCGCGCACCGGTGAACGCCTTTACTGGACGGGCGATCTGGGCCGCTACTGGCCCGACGGCACCATCGAATTCCTCGGCCGCGAGGACCGGCAGGTTCAGCTTCAGGGCTTCCGGGTGGAGCCCGGCGAGGTGGAGACCGCGGTGCGCAGCCATCCGGCGGTGGCCGAATGCGTCGTGTCCACGGTCGCGTCGCCGGACGGCCGACCCCGGCTGGTGTGCGTGGTGGTCCCGGAGGAGGGCTTCGCCGTCGGCGGCGAGGAGATCTCCCGGCACCTGCGGGAGCGGCTGCCGTCCTACATGGTCCCGGGGGAGTACCGGGTCGTGGAGCGGCTGCCGTTGACCCCCAACGGCAAGGTCGACATGGACCAGGTGCGGGCCGCTCCGGCCGCCGGTTGTACAAACGCCGGTGGTACGGACGACAAGGTGACGGACGACAACGCCACGGACGACAAGGTGACGCGTCGGCTGGGCGAACTGTGGGAGCAGCTGCTCGGAGTCGAATCGGTCGGTCCGGACGATGACTTCTTCGCGCGGGGTGGCAACTCGCTCCTCGCGCTGCGGCTCATCAACCGGGCGCGTTCGGAGCTCGGCGCGGAGGTCCAGTTCGGGCGGATCTTCGAGTCGCCGACCTTGCGGGCCTTCGCGGCGGCCGTCCGGGCCGGTGCCCGCCCGGCGGCGTGCGCGGTCAGGCTGTCCGACGGCGGGGAGCGCGGCAGCGGCCCCGGACTGATCCTCTTCCATCCGGTGGGCGGCTCGGTCACCAGCTATCTCGAACTGGCCCGTGTCTGGCCCGGTCCCGTACACGCCTTCCAGAGCCGCATGCTCGTCGACGGCGCCGAGGCGCCGGGCGCACCGGATCTGACGACGATGGCATCGGCGTACCGCGAGGAACTGCTGGATCTGGTGCCCGACGGGCCGTTTCTGCTCGGCGGCTGGTCGATGGGTGGCGTGCTGGCCTACGAGGTCGGCAGGCAACTGATCGCCGAGGGCCACGAGTGCCGGGTCGTCATGATCGACAGCCTGGTCGCCGAGGGCCGGACGCCGAGGACGCGGACCGAGGGGTATCTGGAGTTCCTGGGCGATCTGGCCGGCGGGCATCCGCCGGCCGGGCTCGTGGCCGCGGTGGACGAGGCCGGCGACGAGGAGGTGGCGGGTACGGCCAGGGCAGCCGCGGTCGAGCATGGACTCCTCCCCTCGGAGATCGATCTCGCGGGATTCGAGCGGCTGTCGGGTGCCCACGCCCACCACCTCAAGCTGCTGGGCGCCTATCGTCCCGGCTTCTGTGATGTACCTGCTCTCCTCTTCGTCGCGCGGACGAGGCAGGGCGACCTCCAGGGGCCGGGCGCCGGCTGGCGGGCGGTGTGCCCGCGGATCGAGGTCGAGTTCCTGGAGGGGGATCACTACTCGATCGTGTCGGCCGGTGGACTCCGGGCCATCAGCGAACGGGTCGTCCGTTGGCTTGCCGCTACGGGGGATTAAGCGTGCAGCCTGGCGAACGCGTGCCGTGTCGCTGACGGCCCGGAGGACTCTGGGGCGGTTCTGTCAGTACCGGCCCAGGGTTCCCCGGCGTCTGGCGACGTTCTCCAGACGGCCGAAGAGGATGACGCCGATCGCGATGAGCACGAGCGGCTGAAGGATCACCCACCACAGGCCCCAGCCGGTCACCAGACCGGTCAGCGCGTGGCCGCCCACGAGGATGTCGCGGATGGCCTCGATGCCCGGGGCGATCGGTACGAGGAGCCTGCTGAGGAAGGCGGTCACGTCCGGCATGTTGTCGAGCGGGACGAACGTGCCGCCCGCGATGAACCACACGGCCATCGAGAACTGCGTGATGATCTCGATGCGCTTGTACACCAGCGTCAGCCCGCACAGGATCAGCGCGAGTCCGCAGGTGCCCAGGACGATGGACGCGGCCGGCACCAGGATCTGCGCGTCGAAGGGCGTGTCCCCGCCCCTCGCCTCGATGGTGATCACTCCCACCAGGAGGACGGACAGGGCGCTCGGCAGGGCCGAGACGACAGCGGCGACCTGGCGGCCGAGAATGAGTGTCCACGAGGGCAGCGGCGTGAGGTACGTCTGTTCCAGCACGCCCGACTGCATGTCTCCGAGATAGCTCCAGAAAGCCCGGTTGACCTGCTCGTGGATGAAAACGAGCGAGACCATGCCGAGGAGCCCCGGCAGGAGCAGTTCGTCCCGCAGCTGGCCGCGCCCCATGAACAGGACGAGCAGCAGGAAGAAGACCGGGAAGGTGATCATCTGCACCAGGACCTCGCGCCACCCCGCCGCCAGGTTCAGCAGACCCTTCCGCACTTCGTTGCTGAAGGCGTTGACGTAGGTGGCGGCGCCTGGGCGGTCCGCGGTGTTCGCCGGAGCCGTGCGGCCGGCTGTGGGAGTGAGCGTCGTCATGATCGGTCCCCGCTCATTTCAGTACTGGCCGAGCCGGCCGTCGCGCACGGCTCTGCGGTGGTTTCGGGAGAAGAGCCATCCTCCGAAGAGGACGAGCGCGAAGGTGTAGGCGAGCAGCCAGGGCAGCGTCCCGTCGGACCAGATGTCCCCGAGCGACTTCCCGTCGAAGAGCACCTTCGTGGTCGCCTCGACCCCCAGGGTGGTCGGCAGGAACCGCGCCACCACCGCCAGCCAGTCCGGGTACAGACCGAGCGGCATCATCGAGCCGTTCAGCAGGATGACCAGCGACGTGAACAGCGAGTGCAGGGCGCCGACCATGGGAGAGCTGACGGCGATGGCCGCGAGCACGAAGGTGAACGCCAGGACGTTGACGACGACCAGGGCGTAGGGCACCAGCGCGGCGGCCTTCAGCGGAATCGTCACGCCGGTCACGAACATCGGCACCAGCGTGGCGACCAGGGCCACCATGAGCCCCAGTGTGGACGCGGTGACAAGCCGGCCCAGCATGAAGACCCACGGAGGCGCGGGTGACATATGGCTCTGGGAGTAGGTGCCGCCCCGCTTCTCCTCGACGAGGTCCGCCACCATGACCAGGCTGCCGTAATGCAGGAACCAGTAACCGCTGATGGCGACGAGCGTCTCCGGGATCAACTCCCTGCGGAGCGTGCCCTGCCCCATCACATACTGCATGCCGAGATACAGCACCGTGCTGATGACCAGCATGATGATGTGTCCCACGGGGTGGGCCAGCTGCGACAGCAGTCCCTTGCGGACCTCCGCTCGCAGCACGTTCAGACCGGAACGCGGGGTCAGCTTCCAGTCGGTACGGGCCGGCGGGACCGGCCGTTCGGTGGCGGCGGGCGCGACGCTAGTCATGGGCGGGCGCCTTGATGAGACCCATGAAGACGTCCTCCAGGTCCGGCTGCACCTGGGACAGCGACTGCACCACGGCCTGCTGGTCGCGTAACCGGTCGACGAGCGTATAGACCTGCTGAGGGTCGCTCACGCGCCCCGAGATGATCGTCGTGCCCTCGACGCTGCGGGCGGTGAAGCCGGACGGCAGCGCGAGCTCGGGCAACTCCCCCTCGACGCGCACCTCGTACTTGTCCCGCTCACGGAACTGCGAGAGCAACTGCTCGGTGGGCAGGTCGGCGACGACCCGGCCCTTCCTGATCACGGCCACCCGGTCGCACAACTCCTCGACCACGTTCATCTGGTGGGTGGTGAGCAGGACCGTCTTGCCGCGCTCCCGCGACATGGTGCGGATCCACTCCATGACCGTGCGGGTCGCCTCGACATCGAGTCCGATCGTGGGCTCGTCCAGCAGCACGATGGGCGGGTCGGCGATCAGGGCCGCGGCCACGGCGACCTTCTGCTGCATGCCGCGGGAGTAGCCGCCGACCTTCTCGTCGCGGCGCTCCCAGAGGTCGAGGCCCTTCAGCAGTTCCTCGGCGCGGACCCGCGCGTCGGCGCCGCGCATGCCCTTCAGCCGGCCGAAGTACAGCAGGTTCTGCCAGGCGGAGAGCGTCCAGTAGACGTTGCGCGAGCCCTCCAGGACCGCGCCGAACTGCTGCATCGCGGCGGAACGCCGGCGGGTGACGTCGAAGCCGTTCAGCAGTGTGCTGCCCGACGTGGGGGCCAGCAGCCCGGAAAGGATCTTGATTGTGGTCGTCTTCCCGGCGCCGTTCGGGCCCAGGAAGCCGAAGACCGTGCCGGCCGGGACCGACAGGGAGATGTTGTCGACGGACGGAGTGTCCGACGAGCCGTAGGTCTTGGTGAGCCCGCTGATCTCGATCGCGGGCGTGGCCGTGACTGCGCCTGGCCGGCCGGAACCGGCGGGTGCCTGGGTTTGCGTACTCACATTCGCACCTTCATGGTAAACAGCGCACTGAAACGTGAACACCGTTTACTTTGCATGTGCTGTAATCTAAAGTCAAGAGTGTTCTCGTGGAATGCTGGGTGCAGGTCGGACACGGAGAAGCGGGCAGGCGGATGTCAACGAACTGGCGTGAGAAGCGGCGGGCGTCCGCGGTGGCGGAGATCAAGGAAGTGGCCCGACAACTCCTGGTCAAGGGAGGGGTGGCGGCCGTGTCCCTGCGCGCCATCTCCCGCGAGATGGGCATGACACCCTCGGCGCTCTACCGCTACTTCCCGAGCCTGGACGCCCTGCTGGCGGGCATGCGCAGCGATCTCTTCGAGGAGCTGGGCGAGGCCACCACGAAGGCGCGTGACGGTGTGCCGAGCGACGATCCGCTGCTGCGGCTGATGGCGATGGCGCGCGCGTTCCGCGCCTGGGGGCTGGAGCACCGCGCGGAGTTCGGTCTCATGCTCGGGCCGCCTCCGGCGGGCAACGACGGCGGTCCTGACCCGGACGAACCGGATTACGCCCCCGCGTGCGTGGGCGTCACCTTCCTCGGTGAGATCGCGGAGCTGGAGCGGCGCGGCGCCCTGCGAGTCCCGTCGGTCGAGCTCATCGAGGGCCGGCTCGCACCGGGTCTGCGGGACTATCTCGAAGGTCAGGAAGGGCTCGACCTCCCGGTGATCTTCGCCTTCCTCGCGGTCTGGGCCAGGCTCTACGGCATCATCGCGATGGAGATCTTCGGGCACATGGCCTGGGCGGTGACCGACAGCGGCGCTCTCTTCGAGACGGAGCTGATCAACTTCGCCCAGCAGCTCTCGGGCACCGCGTACGAGGGCTCTTGACGATACGAGGCTCCTGAAGCCGGTTCCGCCGACTTCAGGAATCCTCGTCCCGGGGCGCGCCCGGCCCGGACCGGACACGCCCGGACCGGAGACGGCCTGACCGGACACGCCCGGACGTGAGATCGACCGGACAGGACCTAGGGACGCACGGCGGTCCCGCGGTCGACATGGGCCAGCATCTCGTCCGCCGCGCGCACCGCCCCGCCCGACTCACGGATGTGCTCCCGCAGGTCCCGCGTCGCGGCCCAGGCGGTCTCGTCGGCCTCGATGTCCAGCACGGCGGCGCGAATCGCGCTCGCGGACGTCTCGTCCCGGCCGATCACACGTGCGACCCCGAAATCCGCCAGCTGGCGTGCCAGACCGTCCGCCGCGGCCAGTTGCGGCATCACGACCAGTGGGGTGCCCGCGTGCAGCGCGTGCATCACCGTCCCGGTTCCGCCGGAGCAGACGGTGAGCCGGGCGTGCTCCAGCACGGACCCGAACGGCACCCAGGTGTGCGTCTCGACATCGGCCGGCAGCGGCCCGATGTCGGCCGGGTCGACTCCCGGACCCACCGCGATCACCACGTGCCACGGCAGCCCCTCGAAGGCCTCGACACACATCCGGAACAGCTCGGGCTGCTGGTTGAAACTGGTGCCCAGCGAGACCAGCGCGACCGGCTTCCCGCTCGCCGGAGGCTGCCAGGTCTCCGCCGGGTCCGGCGCGCGCAGACAGGGGCCGACGAAGACGAACTTGTCATCGGTCTCGGCGTCGATATAGCCGAACCTGCTCGGATAGAAGACGATCTTCAGCGCCTCGGGATCGCCCGTCAGCCGGTGGAAGGCCACTTCCGGGTCGACGCCGTTCATCCGCGCGTACCGCCGCATCTCGCCGCGCAGTTCGGCGTACGCGGCGTCGCCGATGGCGGCCGGTGTGACGTGCTGGCTGACACACCCCACCGGGAAGAGCCGTACCGCCGGGACACGCCACTTCTCCCCGAGCAGCTCGCCGATCCAGCGCACGTAACCGTCGTAGACGACGGCGTCAGGGCGGTCGTCCGCGAAGTGGGCGTCGAACAGCGATGTGGTGGCGATGCCCTCGCGCACCCCGCTCAGCAGTACTTTGGCCAGCCAGTTGTCCGTGCCCGGAGGAAAGTCCCGCTGCACGTCGATGGTGGACTCGTACGGGATGACGGTCGCGCCGGTGGACGCGACCTCCTTCGCGAACGCCGCGGTGGCCGGATAGCTCACCCGGTGTCCCCGGCGTACCAGCTCCTCGACGACCGCGAGAGTGGGTGCGAGATGCCCGGGCGCGGGGACGTTGAAGAAGGCGATGTGCCGGCTGCTGCTGCCCATGACAGGACCTCCCTCAGACCCGCCGGCCGCGGATGGAGACGAACTCGTGGCTCCGTACGACCATGGCCTTGTTGTGCATCAGGTCCGTGAGGAAGAGGTCGATGTCGGAGGCGTCGAAGCCGGCCTCGATCATGGCGTCGCGCTTCTGGCTGACGTTGTTCTCGTACAGTCGGCAGCCGTAGTCGCCACCCGTCCAGCTCTCGAAGTGCCAGCGGGTGCGTACGGCGGAGAGGCCGGCGTCGAGCATGGTCCGGTGGACCTCGTGGCCCCAGCCGCCGTGTGTGTGACGGGCCGTCATTACGTCGTACAGTCCGTCCAGGACCCGCTTGAAGACCGCGGCGTGCTCCTCGCTCGGCGCGGACACCACCCGTGGGGTCGAGCGGACGAACTCGCCCAGCAGCAGCCAGCCCCCCGGCTTCAGCGAGCCGGCCAGCCGGTGCACGAACTCCACCCGGTTCTCCAGGTGGTGGGTCAGCAGCCGGCCGTGGATGAGGTCGAACGGGCCCTCCGCGGCGAGCGGTTCACCGCTGCTCAGGTCCTGGGTGTGAATCCCGATGTTCGGCCCCTGAGGGACCATGTGGGTGTCCTGGTCGATGGCCTCGACCCGACCGGTCTCACCGGCCAGCTCGGACAGCATCCTCGTCACCGAACCGCCGCCGGCCCCGAGATCGAGATAGTGGCCGCCCGCGTCCGGTGCTATCTCACCGAGCTCGGCGCGGGTGAAGGGGTCGAGGAATTCCTCAAGCGGGCTCAACTGGGCGGGGACGTTGTGGAATACGTAGTCGGCGAGGTTGGTCATCGTCTTCCTCTGTGGTGGTGGAGCCGGCGGTGGGCGGAGGCCTGCGGTCGTCGTTGACCGTCAGGGGCTGTAACTGAACAGTTCCTTGTCCCGGTAGGTCTCCTCGCGACGCTTCATGGACTTGATCAGCGTGTCGCGGAGCCGGCCCACGAGGGGGTTGGTGGTGTGACCCAGCCGCGCGATCAGCCGCGAATGCTGGACGATCTTGTTGGCGCGCCGCGAGCGGACACGCGCGTAGTGGCGCAGGGCGGCGGGCACCTCATGCTCGGACAGCAGGCAGGCCAGGCTGGCGACGTCCTCCAGCGCCATGTTGGCGCCCTGGCCCAGGACAGGCCCGATCGGGTGCGCGGCGTCGCCGAGCAGTGCGAGCCTGCCGGTGTGCCAGCGCTTCAGGGGCGGGCAGTCGTGGACATCGGTGACGACCATGTCCTCCAGCGCGCAGGAAGCGACCGTTTCCGGCAGGGGAGCGGACCACTCGCCCCACAGCTCCAGCAGATCGGCCTTGGCCCGCTCGACAGGCTTGGCCGGCCAACTGTGCTCGGGGGCATTGACGGTGGCCGTCCAGAACAGACGTGTGTCGTCGAACGCCTCGGCGAAGAAGTGGCCGCCGGGTCCGACGAACACGAAGCCGTCGCCGTGCTGGGCCGGTCTCTTGGAGATGCCGCGGACCGAGGTGAACCCCAGATAGCGCGGCGGCACCTCACCGGCGACCAGCGAGCGCAGTGTGGAGCGCACCCCGTCGGCCCCGACGACCAGATCACCGGTGACGGTGCGGCCGTCGGTCAGCCGAACAGTGGCGGTGTCACCGGCGCTGGCCGCCGCCACCACGGTGGCCTGGTGATGGACGGTCACCGGCACCGGCCCCGGCCGGTGCACCGCCTCGGCCAGGATCCGGTGCAGGTCGGCCCGGAGGATGCCGATCATCGGCGCGCCCCATTTCGCCGGGAAGTTGCCGACCTCACGGCTCTTCAGGAGCTTGCCGTCCGAGGACATGATCGGCATGTCGCGGGCATGCCGGTCACTGGACCATCCCGCGCTCCGCACGGCCTCGCCGAGCCGGGGACTGATGCGGTCCACCGACTTGACCCCGTTGGGTGTGAGCTCGATCCCCGATCCCGTGTTGCCGAACCCCTTCGCGCGCTCGAACACCTCCGCGGAGATTCCGCGTTCGCGCAGGGCGACAGCGAGCGCGAGTCCGCCGATCCCCCCGCCGGCGATGAGTACCTTGATCGACTTCATGTCCGAGTCCCTCCCGAGTTGTTGTCCCCGGCCCTCACGGAGAGCCGGGAAGGCTGATTTCTGCCACGGTCGTCGCCACCGGGCACGAGAGCGCGTAAGAGCGGCCAATTGGGCCCGGATACCGATCCAGGGCGTTCGCCGATATTCTCGGCGTTCACGTGCTGCCGCGGTCGGCTTTCTCGGGAAAGACCGCCCCCAGGTGTTTTGACGAGCAGTTTCGCATGACGGAACTCTTGCGAGAATATCCCAAATTGCTATTCTTTCCGCTGATCCGGAGGGCTTGTGGTCGAGACATCCACGCGGCTATCGTCACCAATTCCTGCGCGCGGCCGATTAATTCTGCACAAATCTGCGGACCGAGGACGGATGACGGAATGACGACATTGGCAGGCATTGACGGAGCGGGCGGTAAGGCACCCTCCTGGCGTTCCCTGCGCATATCCCTCGACGACGAGGCGGCCGCGGAGCGGCTGCTGCTCACCGTCGTCGCGCCCTGGGCGGCCGGACGCAGGGCCGACCGTGCTGTGGCGAGCTGGTTCCCCGAGCGCGCGGGCGGGCACGGGGAGCAGTTGCGCGTACAGGTCCTGAGCGCGGACGAGGGGACCATGGCGGGGCTCATCGAGGCGATCCGCTCCGCCGGACCGAACGCGTCCGGCCCGGCCCCGGAGATGGCCGAGCTTCCCTACGTGCCCGACGCGGCCCTGTTCGGCGGCCCCGACGGGATCGCGGTGTGCGCGGAGCACTTCGGTGACGCCGCGCGAATCGCCGTCGAGACGATCCGGGCGACGCCGTCGCGCGAGAAGCGCCTGCGCGCGGCCGCCGCGCTGCTGCTGGCCTCCGCCCTGGCCACCGGGCCCGATCCGCGCAAGGCCGTTCAGTGGCTGCGCGGCCAGGCGTCCTCGCTGGCCGGCACGGCGGACGTCGCCGACGCGCGGACCCGCGCCGAGGAGGACCACTTCCGCAACGAGGCCGAGTGGCGGCAGCGGCACGCCGCCACCCGCGAGGAGACCGCGCGGCCCACGACCACGACCGGGGCCTGGTACCGGCAGCAGTGCGCCGTGTGGACGTCGCTGACGCGGCTGCGGGAAGCGGGGCGGCTCGACGGGACCCCCGGGGACGTGCTCCGGGCGTTCGCACGGCTGCTCTTGGGGCAGTTGGGCCTCGGCGCGCATGACGAGGCGTACGTGGCCTGGCTGGTGTCCATGGACCTCGTCTCGCCGGGACCGCGCGAGCCCTTCTTCGCCGACTCCCAGGCGTCCGTCGACCGCCTCATGCACGAGCAGAGCAAGTACTTCGACGCCCGCCTCATGGACCAGCGCCCCGACATGGCCGGCGCGACGGCCGAGGGGCGCCAGGAGCTCCCGCCCGTGCTCGCGCGCGTCGAACTCGGCCGACCGTCGGCGCCAGGTCCCGACGCCCCGAGGTTCGAGGAGGTGCTTCTCGCCCGCCGCAGCGCGTACGGCTCGTACGCGGGCCCCGTCACCCTTGGCCAACTCAGCGCGCTGCTCTACTTCTCGGCGGGTGTCACGGCGCAAAAGACCATGCCAGGGGCGGACACCTCCTACCCGGTCAGGCCGTACCCGAGCGGCGGTACCCGCTATCCCCTGCGCATCCTGTTGTACTGCCACGCCGTCGAAGGACTCGCGCGGGGCACCTATCTCTACGACCCGGAGGGACACGCGCTCGAACAGTTGGGTGACCGGGACATTCGCGCCGATCTGATGCGGATGGCGCCCGCCACCGATCCGCGCGTGGTCTTCCCGCCCAAGGCGGGCGGGAATCTGCACGTCGACGAGTGCCCGCTGTGGGTCTTCACCGTGGCCGACCTGACGTTCCAGCGACTTCACTACGGCCTGCGCTCCTATCGTCTCGTCCTTCAGGAGAGCGGCCACCTCGCGCAGAATCTCGCGCTCGTCGCGACGTGGCTGGGCAAGTCCTCGGTGGGGCTCGGCGGGTTCTACGACGACACCGCGAACGAGGCACTGGCGCTGGACGGGGTCAACTCGTCAGTGGTCTACGTCCATCTCGTCGGCGTGGTGCGACCGCCGTCCCGCACTGACGGAGCGATTCCTGATGCCTGACCGTGCGGGAGCGGTGCGAGGCGGGTTGGGACACGCGGACTGGCCGGCCGGGCGCCGTCCGCCCCCTTGAGCTGCGACGTTCCGCGGTGGGCACGGGCTTCCTCCCGGTGAACGCCGAGATTACTATATGAGAGCTCTAGTGTCTCCCTCTTCTCAACAAGTGGCCGGCCGCCCCGCACCCGGCGCGGGTGGGCGCGGGAGCCGCAGGAGGGATGGGCCGGCCCGGGGGAGGGGCCGGGGTTCCCGAGGCATCTCCGGCCATTCCATAACCTGAGGCGACGCGATTCCGAAGCGCTTTTCGCGAATTGTCCCGAGTAATGGTGTCCCAGGCGTCCGAGGCGTCCGATCATGCGGGCCATGCTCCCCGCACTCGGCGAAACCGGAAGCGGAACGTCGCCGGAGGACTTCGGCAATCACGCGCACCGCCTCTTGTTGAGCAACTCAGGAGGCGACGGTCCTCGGCGGGCCTGTGAGAGTCATCGTGCTGACGCAATGGCTGTCATTGCGCGGCCAAGGGGGAGTTGACATGAATCAGCGCAGAGATTCGCTCAGACAGGGCGCACCGAGACGTTCGGTGCTGCTCGGAATTGCCGGCGGCGCCGGAATTCTCGCGACCGACGGCCTGGGCCTCGCGGCGCCGTCGGCCGAGGCCGCGCACGGAGCCACCCGTCACCACTTCGACTTCGACAGGGGCAACGCCCCCCTGGAGGTCTTCGGCCCCGTCTCCGGAGGGCCGGTGCGGGCCGCGATCGAGCCGAACGACGCCTCGCTCATCATCCGCTTCTCGAATCTGGTGGCGCACGCCTGGTTCGACGCCATCGCCCCGTACCATCCGACCGCGATCGGCATCCACTCGAACCTCGGCCGCCGTCCGGCGAGCGAGAGGGCGACCAACAAGTTCAGGAACGTCGCTCTCATGTACGCCACGTACGGCATGTACGGGGCTCTGCTGCCGCAGTACTCGACCATCTGGCGCGATGCCATGACATCGGTCGGACTGGACCCCGACGACGCGCAGGAGAACACCGACACGCCCGTGGGGATAGGAAATCTCGCGGCGCGTGCCGTGATCGCGAGCCGGACGCACGACGGGATGAATCAGCTGGGCGATCACGGCGGGCGGGAGTACAACCGCCGGCCGTTCGCGGACTACACCGGATACCGGCCGGTGAACACCGCCTACGAACTGCGTGATCCGTCGCGCTGGCAACCGGCCGTCGTGACCAAGGGCAACGGGATCTTCCACGTCCAGCAGTTCGTGACGCCACAGCTGCGACTGGTCCGTCCCTACTCGTATGCCGAGCCCAGCGAGTTCCGCGTCGCGAAGCCCACGGCGAGTGACCATCACAACCGAAGGGAGTACAAGCGTCAGGTCGACGACATACTCGCCATGTCGGCGAGCCTGACGGACGAGCAGAAGATGAAGTGCGAGATGTTCGACGACAAGTTCACGAGCCTCGGCGCCGCCGTCGGCTCCGCGTCGGAGAACGCCGGTCTCGACCTGGACGGATGGGTCCACCTCCACGCGGTCGCCGACACCGCCACCTTCGACGCCAGCATCGCGGCCTGGTACAACAAGAACGTCCACGACGCGGTTCGCCCCGCCACCGCGATCCGCCATGTGTACGGAGACCGGCCGGTGACGGCGTGGGGCGGGCCGGGCAGGGGGACCGTCAGGATTCCGGCCGACCAGTGGCGCGGCTATCTGAACGTGCCGGACCACCCTGAGTATCCCTCCGGCTCGACGGCGCTGTGCGCGGCTGAGGCGCAGGCGGTACGGGGCTTCCTCGGCACCGACGAGGTCAGCATCCGTATTCCGCGCGCCAAGGGCTCGTCCCTGGTGGAACCGGGTGTCACACCGCACGAGGAAGCGGTGTTGAGTTGGGACTCCTGGACCGACTGGACGCGTGACTGCGGACTCAGCAGGTTCTGGGGCGGCGTCCACTTCATGCCGGCGATCGAGGCGTCCTGGGACATGGGGCGCCGGATCGGTGACCGCGCCCACGAGTTCGTCCGCGCTCACATCGACGGCGCGGTGTGACGGCCGGGCGCGTCGTTGGCCGGTAGCGCCGGAGTTCGCACCAACTCCCGTGCATGGCAAGTGAATCGGGAGAAACACGGGACCACGGGACCGGGTCGCGGTTAGGCTGGCGATCAACCCTCCTTGTCCCCCCACGCGTTGTCGACGCCGGGACTCGTAACCCGTGATCAAGACATGGAAAGTAGAGGACTGTCATGAATGTTGCCCTGTGGATCGTCGCGGGGGTTCTGGCCTTCTTGTTCGCCGCCGTCGGCCTGATGAAGATCTCCAAGCCCAAGTCCGAACTGGCGGCGGGCAACATGGCATGGGCCGAGGACTTCTCGTCCGGTGCGCTGAAGACGATCGGGGCGCTGGAGGTGCTCGCCGCCATCGGGCTCGTGCTGCCCGCCGTTCTCGACATCGCCGTGGTGCTCGTACCGCTCGCCGCGACGGGGCTGGCCGTCACGATGGCCGGCGCCGTGGTCGTCCACGCCAGGCGTAAGGAGAGCTCGGCCATCGTCGTCAACGTGGTCCTGCTGGCCCTGGCCGTGTTCGTCGTCTGGGGTCGCTTCGGACCCCACAGCTTCTGATCAACAGGGCGGGGGACTGGCGCGGGCGAGCCCGCTCACCAGTCCCCCGTCATCAGGACGCGTGAACCGACCACTCGACCGGCAGCGCCAGAAGAATCGGCGGGTTCGCCCAGCCGAGCGGGCGCAGTGTCATCTGTACCGCCGCATCGGTCCCCGGACCGATGGTGACCGGGCCCGCCGTACCGACGAGCAGAGGATGCCCCGTCGACGCGTTGCCCGGCAGCGGCCCTTGCGCCGCCGCGTGCACATACCAGCTTCCCCGCGGCACGCCGTTGATACGGAACTGGCCCGAGTGCGCGATCGTCGCCCGCGCGGCGGGCGACCGCTCCAGAATGGGGCTCTCGAACACTCCGATATAAATTCCGGAGTCGGTTCTGTAGGGGCTTCTCACCACACCCGAGATCGATCCGCCGCTGTCCGGCCGCGGCTCGGTCGGCGCGAGTGAGATCCTGCGCGGCGACGGTTGAGGATTCCCCAGGGCGTTGTGCCGGTATTGTGTCGGCGAGAATCCCACGGATTCGCTGAAGCGGCGCGTGAAGCTGCCCGTGCTGCTGTACCCGACCTGGGCGCCTATGTCACTTACGTTCAGCGAGGTCGAGACCAGGAGAATCTTTGCCTCATGGAGTCGTACGGCGCTCAGAAATCGCCCCGGGGTGACACCTGTGATACGCCGGAATGTGCGTAGGAAGTGGAACTTGCTGACCATTGCGGTATGGGCCAACTCGTCGAGTGTGAGCGGTTCGGAATACCTTTCGCGTATCGTTTGCACTGCACACTGAATTGCGTGTTCCATCGTACTCCCCCGTTGGAATACTTCGCCTGCTGAAATCCGTGTAACGCGATGTGGTGCGCGTTGGATGCGTGATTCGATGCGTGGTGAATCGCAGGTGTTGCGGAGTGTGTGTCGTGGCGGGTGTCGTGGCGAGGACTCGGTGTCCGGTGTGGCCCGAGGTCAATGGTGGCGGATGTCTTCAGCAGAGGGTTGCAGACAGAACAGGCCGCTGTCTTCTTCGTTTTTGCGGTTCGGGTAAAGGTCGCATCAATTGAATTGGACGATTCCCCTCCGTTTGTTTGGAGGGCGGCCTTCCGAACGGAGTGATCACTTCCGAGAATGGGCGGGCGAGTGGCCGGTCTTTCCTCGTGGAGAGCGGAAAAGGGCCTCTGTCCGTGTTATGGCGACCCGGATCCGAATCGCCATAACACGGGCCGAGGCCCTGAAGCGCGGTGTGCGTCTTTCGTCTGTGCCGCTACACCACGGCCACTATCTCGGCCGTCTCCGCGGTGGAGTCGGTCGTGAGCGCGAACGCCGGGCCGGCCTCCGGGATCGTCGGGGCGGCGGCGAGGGCCTTCTGCATGGCCGCGGCGGACTCCCAGTACCAGTGATCCACCCACGATCCGTCCTCAAGCCGACCGAGACGCGCCTCGGTGAGCCCGGGGAAGGACTCCCGGACGGCGGCGATCAGCGTGGCCCGCTTGTCAAGCATCGCCTGGTCGTTGGCGGGGTCGGTCTTGAAGCGCGTGATCCTGACAACCGTCATGCCAAGTCCCTCTCTAGAGTGCCTATCTCATGTGGTACTCTAGATGCACACTACGCTGAATCGTCAAGTGTCCTGGTTGCTCGATCCGCGGGCGGGAGGACGTTTGGCGGTCGCCTGGCCATCTGCTTCCCTCGGACCACTTCGACTTCGAGATGGCGGGGGTGGACTCGTGGCGTGCCGTTCAACTCACGGGGAGTCCTGATGCGGCCTGAGATCGAGGGTGTTGTCGAAGCCATACGCGATCGGTACGACGAGGATCTTTCCCTCTGCGTCCTCGCGGACATGGCCCGATTGAGCAGTTTCCACATGTCGCGCATCTTCCGGCAGGAGACCGGGCTCCCGCCGACTCGTTTCCTCTCCGCGGTGAGACAGGAGGTCGCGAAGCGAAAGCTCCTCTACACCTCGGACCGGGTGGCCGATATCTCGGTGCAGGTGGGGTATTCCAGCCTGGGGAGTTTCACGACACGCTTCACCAGGAGTGTCGGTGTCCCGCCCGGCCGATTCCGTCGGCTCGCGCAGCTGGGGCAGACCGCCATCGATTTCACCGCGGGGAAGAAGGATGACGCGCCCTTCGCCTACGGGGCGTTCCGGGGGCGGGTCCACAGAAGTGACGGGCTCGACGATGAGCCGGTCTTCGTGGCGGCGATTCCCCCGCTGGCACGTCACGAACGCCCTGCGCGCTGTTGTCGTACCGAGCACAGCGGGGACTGGAACATCGAATACGTTCCCGAGGGGACCTGGTACCTTCAGGCGGTATCGCGGAGGTCGGGCGGCGGCAAGCGCCCCGTCGTGGTCGAGAGCGTCGGTCCTTTTTATATCGCGCCGGGCTCTGTGATCACGGTGGATCTCGTTCTGAAATGCCCGTCGCAAACGCGCGTCTTCGATACCGAGCGGGCCACTATCGGCGCCGCGCTTCCGGAGCTCTTCGCATACTGAAGGACGTATCCCACCGGGGTTGAGCAATCCTGGAGAAGACACATTTGACCCGCCGCCTCAACAATGGCACAACGGTGCGGTCCGCACCGCAGTTGCGGTCTTTTGAGGAGGGCACGTGGGCGTGGTCGGCGGACACGCGGTGATTGTCGGAGGCTCGATCGGGGGACTGGTCGCGGCCCGCACTCTCGCCCGCAGATTCGAGTCGGTGACCGTGCTCGACCGGGACACCTTCCCCGAGGGCGCGGGCAACCGCAAGGGAGTGCCCCAGAGCCCGCACGCACATGCCCTGCTCATCAGCGGGCGCCAGAAACTGGAGGAGCTTTTCCCCGGTCTCACCGACGAGCTGATCACCGGGGGCGCGGTGCCCTTCGATCCCGGTCGCGACCTGTTGTTCCACCAGATGGGCGCGCTGCGCACCCGGTTCACCAGCGGCCGGCTGGGCATCAGCCTCACCCGTGCCTACCTGGAACACACGATCCGGCGACGTGTCACCGCACTGCCCCATGTCCAGATCCTCGACCGGACCGCCGTCAGCGGACTGTTCGGTGTGCCCGGCCGGGTGCTGGGTGTCGAGCTGGACGACGGCCGCAGGCTCGGTGCCTCCCTTGTCGTCGACGCCACCGGCCGCAGTGCCGGCCGGACCGACCGGTGGCTGGAACGGCTCGAATGCCCGGTGCCGAAGACCACCACCGTCAAGATCGATGTCGGATACACCACCCGTGTGATGCATCGCGCGGGCGGCGAACTGCACGACGACGCCCTCCTCTACCTGATGTCCGCGGTGCCGCCGGACGACAAGCGGGCCGCCGCGGTGTTCGCCGTGGAGGGGGACCGATGGATGGTCACCCTCGGCGGCTGGCACCGGGCCCACGCGCCGGTGGACCCCGAGGGCTTCGCCGCGTTCGCGGACGCCCTGCCCAGCCCGCATGTGTCCGAGCTGCTCGCCAGGACCAAACCGGTCAGCGACGACAACGCGGAACGCTTCCTGTACCCGGCGGCGCGGCGCCGCTGGTTCGAGCGTCTGCGGAAGGTCCCCGAGGGCTTCGTGGCGCTCGGTGACGCCATGTGCAGCTTCAACCCGCTGTACGGACAGGGCATGACCGTCGCCACGCTGGAGGCGGTGGAACTCGGCCGCTGCCTGGACCGGCACGGCGCGGCCACACCGGCCATGGCGCGCCGGTTCTACCGGGCGGCGTCGAAGGTGATCGACACACCGTGGCGGATGTCGACGAGCAGTGACTTCATGTATCCCGAGACGGTCGGGGCCAAGGGCATCGGCACGGATGTCGTGAACCGCTACGTACGGCAGGTCATGCTGGCCAGCCATGTGTCGGTGCCCGCGCACCGCGTCATGCTCGACGCACAGCATCTGCTGGCCGGGTCGGCGTCGGTCGTCCGCCCGGACAGAGTGGTCCGATCGCTGATAGCCGCACGCCGGTCACCGGCCCACCCGGCAGCCGGCGGCCCGGGGCGGCAGTCATAATTGCCTGGCTCGCTGGAGTGGACGGGCGCCCGTGTACGACGGGTCCATTCGACGGTCCGCCCAGCGGCGCCTGACATGCCGCAGCAGTGAGTAGGAAGTGATCGAGAATGGTGAAGGAAACGCCCGGCCGCCGGCTGAAGGCACAGCAGACCCGCAACCGGATGCTGGCGGCCGCGATGGCACTGTTCATCGAGCACGGTTACGGCGCGACGACCATCGAGTCCATCGCCCGTGAGGCAGGCGTCGCCGTCCAGACGATCTACTTCTCGTTCGGGAGCAAGCAGCGGATCCTCAAGGAACTCATCGACGTTCACATCGCCGGCGACGAGGATCCCGTGCCGACGCTGGAGCGGCCCCAGGTGGTCGAGGCGCTGGAGACGGAGGACCCGCGTCAGCAGCTGCGGCTTCAGGTGCATCTGACGCGCCTGGTCTTCGAGCGCGTCGGCCCGCTGCTCGAAGTGCTGCGCAACGCGGCGGCGACCAGCGGGGACGGCGCCGAGCTGTGGGAGGCGAACAAGCGTCAGCGACTGGTCGTCCAGCGGCGTTTCGTCGAGTCGCTGGAGAGCAAGCAGGCGCTGCGCGAGGGACTCGGTGTGGAGCGGGCCGTGGACATCTCGTATGTGCTGCTCGGTCCCGAGCTGTTCCATCTCCTGGTGTCCGAACGCGGCTGGACGCCGCAGGAGTGGGAGCAGTGGGTGTACGAGGGACACTGCCTCCATCTGCTCGGTGAGCCCGCCTGATCCATCGGGGCGATCTCCGAGTTTCGTCCGCGACGGCCGCGGCGGAGCTGTTACGGGCAGCACCGCTGAATTGATGAGTCATCGGCCGACGGTATGAGCAATCTGGGAGACGCCATCGGGCGGCGGGCCGGGCGAAAATGGGCGACGAGTGAAAGTGACGCGTCAGACCCGACCTAGTCCGAGAGTTGCTGATGACGGAATTTCTCGCCGATACGCCGTACGGTCCGGCAAGTTTCCACCAGTGGTTCGAGGCCGCTCGCAAAACCGTCTACACGCAGGTGGAGCGTGTCCCGCTGGCATCCGTGCACGGGTGGGACTGCTCGCCCGACCGGCCGGCCATGACCCATCGCAGCGGTCGGTTCTTCTCAGTCGAAGGGCTCCGTACACATCATTCCCGAGGCATTGTCCCATGCTGGGATCAGCCCATAATCAATCAGCCTGAGACGGGAATCCTCGGAATTCTGGTCAAGCGCGTCAACAGTGTCCTGTACTGCCTTGTTCAGGCCAAGGCGGAACCGGGAAACATCAACGGACTTCAGCTTTCACCCACGGTGCAGGCGACGCGCAGCAATTTCAGCGGCGTGCATCGCGGAAAGTCCGTGCCCTATCTGGCGTACTTTCAGAACGCGGCCCCGCACCGGGTGATCGCCGATGTACGGCAGTCGGAACAGGCGTCCTGGTTCCTGCGCAAGCGCAATCGCAACATGATCGTCGAGGTCCGGGAGGACGTCGAGGCGATCGACGGGTTCCACTGGCTGAAGCTCACCGACGCGCGCGGACTGCTGAGGATCGACGACCTGATCAGCATGGACCTGCGCAGCGTGCTGGCCTGCATGCCGTACGGCGGGGAGCGGCATGTGACGCGGCCGAAGTCGCCCTGCGGCCCCACCACGACCGAGGAGATCCTGAGCTGGATCACCGCGGCGCGCAGCCGGATCGAGGTGCGTACCGAGCAGGTGCCGCTGGCGGATCTCGACCAGTGGCGGCGCGAACCCGCCGCCATCGTTCATGACAGCGGCCGGTTCTTCGATGTGATCGGCGTACAGGTGAAGGCCGCCGGCCGGGAGGTCGGGGAGTGGGCACAGCCGATGATCGCCGCGCACGGCATCGGCATCGTCGCCTTCCTCGCCGCCCGCTTCGACGGCGAACTGCATGTGCTGGTGCACCAACGCGCGGAACCGGGTTTCGTGGACGTGGTGGAGCTGGGTCCCACCGTCCAGTGCACCGTGCGCAACTACGACGGGCTGCCGCGCGAGACGCGCCCGCTGTTCCTCGACGAGGTGCTGACAGCGCGGGCGGACCGGATCCTGTTCGACGTCATCCTGTCCGACGAGGGCGGCAGGCTCTACCACACCCGCAACCGGCATCTTCTGATCGAGACGGACGAGCGGCCGGACCACCCCGACTTCCGATGGATGACACCGGCACAACTCTCCGGGCTGTTACGCCACAGCCACTACCTCAATATGCAGGCCCGAAGTCTGCTGGCGTGCCTGCACGCGCTCGCCACCCCGGCCGGCCCGGTCCGCGTGCCCGCGCAAGGAGTCGAGAGCGTATGACCTCGCAGCGGCCGGACCCGGGCGAGCCGCCCGTTGTCGCCGTACTCGGAGCGTCCGGATTCGTCGGATCGGCCGTCACGGCGGCGCTCGCGCGCCTGCCCGTCCGGCTGCGGGCGGTGGCCAGACGGCCGAGCCAGGTGCCCAGTGGAGAGCCGGCCCGCACCGATGTGCGCACAGCGGACCTCACCCGCGCGGGAGCCGTGGCCGAGGCCGTCGCCGGCGCGGACGCGGTGATCCATCTCGTCACACACAGCGGTGGCTGGCGGGCGGCCGAGAGCGACCCCGCCAGCCGGGCGGTGAACGTCGGTGTCATGGAGAACCTCTGCGAGGTCCTGCGCCGGGACCGGGGGGAATCGCCCGCCCCGTTGATCGTGTACGCGGGCGCCGCCTCTCAGATCGGCCTGCCGCCCGAGCGCCCCATCGACGGCAGCGAACCGGACCACCCGGGGACCGCGTACGACCACCACAAGCTGGCCGCCGAACGACTGCTGAAGGAGGCCACCGCGGCAGGGGTGGTGCGGGGCGCGAGCCTGCGTCTGCCGACGGTGTTCGGGCATGTCGCGGCGCCGGGCGGCGCCGACCGGGGCGTTGTGGCCTTCATGATTCGCCGCGCCCTGGCCGGTGAGCCGCTCACTCTGTGGCACGACGGGACGGTCAAGCGGGACCTGGTGCATGTCGACGACGTGGCCCAGGCGTTCGTGGCCGCTCTCGACCACCCCGACCCGCTGGCCGGCGGCCACTGGCTGCTCGGCGCAGGTCGGGGCGATCCCCTCGGTGACGTGTGCCGCACCGTATCCGAGCTCGTGGCGGCCCGGCTGGGGAAACCGCCGGTACCGGTGGTCTCGGTCGCGCCGCCCGAGAGCGCGCCGGCCACCGACTTCCGGAGCGTCACCATCGATTCCTCCTCGTTCCGGTCGGTCACCGGCTGGCGGCCTCGGATACCGCTGCGCGTGGCACTGGAGCGGACCGTGGCCGCCTTGGCCGAAGCCCATGCGATGTGAGGGGACAGCTGTGTACGGACCGGAGTTCGCCGAGATCTACGACCAGGTGTACGCACTGCGCGGCAAGGATTACCCGGCCGAGACCAAGTTCGTGACCGAGCGGATCCGGGCGCGACTGCCCGAGGCCTCCTCGCTGCTCGACGTCGCGTGCGGCACCGGAGGCCATCTGCGCTACTTCGAGGAGCTGTTCGAGCATGTCGAGGGGGTGGAGCTCGCCGAGTCGATGCTGTCCGTCGCCCGGGACCGGATGCCCGGCGTACCTCTGCACCAGGGCGACATGCGCGCCTTCGACCTCGGCCGGACCTTCGACGCCGTCGTCTGCATGTTCGCCGCCGTGGCGCATCAGAGCGCCGACGAACTCGCCGGTACGATGCGCTGCTTCGCGCGGCATGTGCGCCCCGGTGGTGTGGTCGTCGTCGAGCCCTGGTGGTTCCCCGAGGCCTTCCTCGACGGCTATGTCGCGGCCGACGTCCTCACCCCCGACCACCGCACGATCTCGCGGGTGTCGCACACGCGACGGGAGGGCGAGGCCTCCCGCATGGAGGTGCACTACGTCGTCGCCGACACCGGGGGAGCCCGCTACTTCACCGAGTCCTACCTGCATCAGCTGTTCCCGCGCGACCTCTACGAGCGGACCCTGCGCGACGCGGGTCTCACCCCCGAGTACATCGACGATGCCCAGTCGGGCCGGGGCCTGTTCCTCGGTGTGAAAGAAGGAGCGGAGCGTCCATGACGACCAGAGTCTGGGGCTATCTGGAGGAGTACGAGGCGGAGCGGAAGGAGATCCTCGACGCCGTCGACACCGTCTTCAGCTCGGGCCGGCTCGTGCTGGGCAGCAGCATGCACGGGTTCGAGCGGGAGTTCGCGGCCTACCACGGGGTGCCGCACTGCGTCAGCGTCGACAACGGCACCAACGCCATCAAGCTCGCGCTACAGGCTCTCGGTGTCGGACGGGGCGACGAGGTCGTCACCGTGGCCAACACGGCCGCGCCGACCGTGGTGGCCATCGACGCCATGGGCGCCACCCCGGTCTTCGTCGACATCGATCCCGACACCTACCTCATGGACACCGCACAGGTGGAGGCGGTCCTGACGGACCGGACACGCTGTCTGTTGCCGGTCCATCTGTACGGGCAGTGTGTCGACCTGGAGCCGCTGAAGAGCCTCGCGGCCGCACACGGCTTGTTCCTGCTGGAGGACTGCGCCCAGGCCCATGGCGCCACCCGGCACGGGGCACTGGCCGGGACCACCGGGGACGCCGCGGCCTTCTCCTTCTATCCGACCAAGGTGCTCGGGGCGTACGGCGACGGCGGCGCCACCTTCTTTCGCGACGAGGAGACCGCCCGGCGCATGCGCCGGCTGCGCTACTACGGCATGGAGGAGCGCTACTACGTCGTCGAGACCCCGGGACACAACGCCCGGCTCGACGAGGTCCAGGCGGAGATCCTGCGCCGGAAGCTTCCCCGGCTCGACGGCTATATCGCCGCGCGGCGCGCCATCGCCGAGCGCTACGCCGAAGGACTCGCCGGCACCGGCCTCGCCTTGCCGGCCGTCGCGCCGGGCAACGACCACGTGTACTACGTGTACGTGGTGCGCCATCCGAAGAGGGACGAGATCCTGGCCGCGCTCAAGGGCCACGACATCGAACTCAACATCAGCTACCCGTGGCCCGTCCACACCATGACCGGGTTCAGCCATCTCGGCCTGCGGGCGGGGTCGTTGCCGGTGACCGAGTCGCTCGCCGACCAGATCTTCTCGCTGCCGATGTACCCGTCGCTGGCCCCCGCGACCCAGGACAGGGTGATCGGCGCGCTGCGCGAGGTGCTGGCCGCCCTTTAGGCCCTGTCCGGTCGATCTTCGCGGGCCCGCGACGCCTGGCACGCGCGCTCGCCCCGCCCCCAGTGGACCCGCTCAGGAGGAGCCATGGAAATACGTGAACTCGCCGTCGAGGGAGCAGTGGAGTTCACTCCGCGGGTCTTCCCCGACGAACGCGGCCTCTTTGTCTCGCCGTTCCAGGAGGCTGCCTTCGAGAAGGCCGTCGGGCATCGGCTCTTCCGGACGGCGCAGACCAATCACAGCCGGTCCCGCCACGGCGTCGTGCGCGGGGTGCACTTCACCGTGACACCCCCCGGCACCGCGAAGTATGTCTACTGCGCGCACGGTGCCGCGCTCGACATCGTCATCGACATCCGGGTCGGCTCACCGACGTACGGACAGTGGGACGCCGTGCTCCTCGACCCGGTCGACTTCCGGGCGATGTACTTCCCCGTCGGCGTCGGTCACGCCTTCGTCGCGCTGGCGGACGACACCGTCATGTCCTACATGCTCACCAGCGGCTATGTCGCCGAGAACGAACTCGCCCTGTCCGCCCTCGATCCCGCGCTCGGGCTTCCGATCCCCGCCGGCATCGACCCGGTCATGTCCGAGCGGGACAGGGCCGCACCGACGCTCGCCGAGGCAAGGGCGGCCGGTCTGCTCCCCGACTACGCCACCTGCCAGGAGCTGACCCGGTGACCGGACACCCTCGCCGCAGGACACGGAACGGCTCGGCCGGCCCGGCCGGACACGGAGACAGACACCCTCGGAGGACCGCATGTCGACCCGCAGGACTGTGAATTCGCCGGTCGGACGACGCGGGGTGACCCCCGCCGAGCGTTCCCCGGCACCCGACATCGCGCGGGGCTTCATGCTGCTGCTCATCGCCCTGGCCCACGCGCCCATGTACGTGACGACCAGCGACCCGGGCGTGGTGACGCACCCGAAGGGGGGCGACACACTCGACCGCGCGATCACGTTCCTCAGCCTGGACCTCGTCGACAACCGTGCCTATCCGATGTTCGCCGCCCTCTTCGGATACGGCATGGCGATGCTCGTCATACGCCAGCGTGCCGCCGGTACTTCGGCGCCCGCGGCGGCCCGGCTGCTGCGCCGGCGCGGGGTGTTCCTCATCCTGTTCGGCTTCGTCCACTTCGTGCTGATCTTCCCGGCCGATATTCTCGCGCCCTACGGAGTGGCGGCGCTGGCCCTCGGATGGCTGCTCACCAGGAGCGACCGCGCGCTGGGCAGGGGCGTGGTGATCAGCGCCGCGGCGGCGACCGTTCTGGCCACCCTGCTGTCCATCGCCGTGGCCATGGAGGAGAGCGGGAGCGGCGAGGAGATCCGCGGCACCGTCTGGGCCCACCACTACGGTGAGGCGGTGGTCGAGCGGCTGTCGCAGGTGCCGTTCGCCTCGGTGCACATCCTGCTGGGCTGGCCGATCCCCACCGCCATCCTGATCGGTGCCGTGGCCGCGCGCAGGCGCTACCTCGACGACCCCGCCCGGCATCGCGCCCTGCTCAGGCGCGTGGTGCTCATCGGCGGTCTCGTGTCGGTGCTCGGCGGTGTGCCGCTCGCGCTGGTGGGCGCCGGCTCCTGGGGGGCCGGTGACCTGGCCACGGGCTCGGTGACGGCGCTGCATGTGATCACCGGCTTCGCCGGAGGCCTGGCCTACGCGGCGGCGTTCGGACTGTTGGTGGCGCGCCGCCAGGACCGGGGCCGGGCCCCGGGGCCCGTGGCGGGAGCCCTGGCCGCGGTCGGCCGCCGCTCACTGACGTGCTATCTGCTCCAGTCCGCGCTGCTCGCGCTGATCCTCGCCCGCGTCGCCTTCGGCGTCGGCGACCGGATCCATGCCACCGGCGCGGCCGTCATCGCTGTCTGCGTCTGGCTCACGGTGCTCGTCGTGGCCGTCGCACTTGAACGTGCCGGGCGCGCGGGGCCGTTGGACGCGCTGCTGCGCCGGCTCGTCTACGGCGGACCCGCCGGCCGGGGAGCCGAACCGGCCGCGCGGGACGAGGCGCGGCCCGGGACGGAGCCGGTGGCGAAGCAGGAGCCGGCGACGAGGACCGAGTCGTGAAGGCGCTCGTCCTGGCGGGCGGCACCGGGACCAGGCTGCGGCCCTTCAGCCACACCATGCCCAAACAGCTCATCCCCATCGCCAACAAGCCGGTGCTCGCGCACATCCTGGCGGACATCCGCGCACAGGGGATCACCGATGTGGGCATCGTGGTGGGGGGGTACGGGCGGGACATCGCCGCGAAGCTCGGCGACGGCTCCGCGTTCGGCCTGCGGATCAGCTATCTCCACCAGGACGCGCCGCGGGGGCTGGCCCATGGACTGCTGATCGCCCGGGAGTTCCTGGGCGACGCGGACTTCGTGATGTACCTCGGCGACAACATGCTGCCGCGGGGCATCGCCGACATCGTGGCCGACTTCCGCACAGGCGGGGCGGACGCTCAGCTCGCGGTCCAACCGGTCGATGATCCACGGGCCTTCGGCATGGCCGAGGTGGACGACCGGCAACGGGTGACCCGGGTCGTGGAGAAGCCCGCCCACCCGGTGGGCAACCTGGCACTCATCGGTGTCTATGTCTTCTCCCCGCGGATCCACGAGGCGGTCGCGGCCATCGTGCCGAGTGCGCGCGGTGAGTTGGAGATCACCGATGCCGTCCAGTGGCTGGTCGCCGCGGGCCATGACGTCCGGGCGTCCCGCTACACCGGCTACTGGCGGGACATGGGCACGGTCGACGACATGCTGGAGTGCAATCGCGAACTGCTGCGGACCCTCACCCCTTCCATGGCGGGCAAGGCGGACGAGGCCAGCGAACTCGTCGGACCGGTGGAGATCGGGGCGGACAGCCGGGTGGTGAACTCGCGGATCACCGGACCGGTGAGCATCGGCCGGGGGAGCGTCATCGAGGACAGCGTCGTCGGGCCGGACACCACGATCGGCGACGACTGCGTACTGAGCGGCGCCGGTGTGTCCTACTCGATCGTCCTCGACACCGCGACCATCAGCGGCGTCGAGGGTCTGCACGGCTCCGTCATCGGCCGGGCGGCACAGGTGGTGTCCGCGGACGGCGACGGCGACGGCGACGGACGACACCACCGGCTGATGGTCGGTGACCACGCGAGTGTGTACCTGCTGACGACCTGACAGCCGCCGACGAACTGATTCCCGTGCGGGTAATTCCGCCGGAACGACACGGGAGCCGGCCGGAAAGAAGAGTGTCGGTCGGGCGGAACACGCCCTTGAGACACGCCGTTGAGACACGCGCTTGAGACACGCCCTTGAGCAATTTTGCGTGAACGTTGAATCAATTCATCGCGGTTGCTCCGCGATTCTCGCTTTCCGCTTACGTCGGCGACCGATTTTCGCACTGTGAATTCCGAATCCCCACTCAGTCCTCTGTATGTGTGGATCGAACATCCAGAGATGCTCCAGAAGACCTTCATGGGGCAGGCGCCACAATTTGGGGAATGCCGATGCGCGCCCCGCCTCATGCGGTGCACGTCTGTTGAAGTAAGGGGAGGATCTCCAATGTCGTCCACTCTCTTCGGGGTGCCTGAAGAATTCGACATCATCGTCATTGGTGGCGGGCCGGCCGGCTCCACCACCGCGGGACTTCTCGCGAAGCGCGGACACCGTGTCCTCGTACTCGACCGTGAACGGTTTCCGCGTTACCACGTCGGCGAATCGCTCATCCCGGCCTTCATGCGTCCCATGCAGGAACTGGGCCTGACCGAGCGCATGGACGCCCGGGGCTTCGAGCGCAAGTACGGCGGCACACTGGTCTGGGGCAACGCGCAGGTGCCGTGGAACTTCTCGTTCATCGAGGGCACCGCGCACGAGTACGCGTACCACACCCGGCGCGCCGACATGGACTCCCTGATACTCGACCGGGCCCGTGAACTGGGCGCGTTCATCATCGAGGAAGCCACCGTCAAGGAACCCATCGAGACCGAGGGCCGCGTCACCGGCGTCCGCTACACACTGCGCGGCACGGACGGCATGCACGAGGCGCGGGCGAAGCTGGTCATCGACGCCTCGGGCCAGGCCAGGCTCCTCAGCCGCAAGTACGCCGACGTCACCTGGCACGAGGAGCTGCGCAACGTCGCGGTCTGGACGTACTTCGACAACTGCGAGCGGCTGCCGGGCGATGAGTACACCAACATCCTCATCGAGGGCCTGGACGAGGGCTGGTTCTGGGCCATTCCCATCGACAAGGGCACCATCAGCGTCGGATACGTGACCCGCTCGCAGGACGCCAACAAGGACGGCAAGTCCCTGGAGGACCTGTTCAAGGCCGAGATGGCGAAGTCGACCAAGCTCAAGAAGATGCTCGCGGGCGCCAACCAGTCCGCGGGCTGGCGGACCGCCCGTGACTGGTCGTACACCAGCCAGAGCTTCACCGGCAACGGCTGGGTGTGTGTCGGTGACTCCGCCGCCTTCGTCGACCCGCTGTTCTCCACCGGTGTCGCGCTGGCGACGCTGGCGGGCAGCACCCTGGCGAAGATCGTCGACCAGATCATCCAGCACCCGGAGATCGAGGAGCAGGCCCTCAAGCGCTATGTCACGGCGTACCGGGGCTTCTTCGACGAGATCCGGACCTTCGTCGAGCGCTTCTACGACCGTACGAGGTACAAGGAGTTCTACCACAGCCTCGCGCAGGAGATGGTCGACCCCGATCACGAGCGCACGCCGTCGGCGAACTTCGTCCAGCTGATCTCCGGGCTGAGCGGGAAGCATCCGATGCTCACCCTCACGATCGACGACCTCGTCGACGGGGGCGCCGGGCCGGCCGCCGAGCAGAGTTGAACACCACCCACGACGATCCGAGGATGAGCGGGACGCCCAGGCCATGAGCAGTCACCAGGTGCAACTACTCTTCATCGATCTCGGGTTGATCCTCTTTCTGGCAAGAGGGCTCGGTCATCTCGCGGCCCGGGTCAACCAGCCCGCCGTGGTGGGCGAGATCGTCGCGGGCGTCCTGCTGGGGCCGACCCTGTTCAACGGGGCGATCTCCGATCTCCTGTTCCCCGGCGACATCCGCCCCCTGCTCACGGGCATGGCCGATGTCGGTGTGGCCCTGTTCATGTTCGCCGTCGGTCTTGAGCTGGACGGGGCCACGCTGCGGGGCCGGAGCCGGGTCACCGGAGGCGCGATCCTCGGATCCACCGTCGCGCCGTTCCTGCTCGGTATCGGGCTCGCCTTCTATCTGCTGCGTACCCACGAGAGCCGGAACACCGCGGCGTTCGTCGTGTTCATCGGGCTGTCGGTCTCGGTCACGGCCTTCCCCGTGCTGGCCAGGATCCTCACCGAGCGCGGTATCAGCAAGACCGCGCTCGGCGGAATAGCCCTGGCGACCGCCGCGTCCGTGGACGTGGTCGCCTGGACCGCGCTCGCGGCGGTCCAGGCATCGGCGGGCGGCAGCGGCGAGCACTGGCGGGTGGCGCTCGCCTTCCCGTTCATCCTCGTGATGATGTACGTCGTGCGGCCCCTGCTGCGCGCCGTGTTCGTCAAGGACGGCAAGGCCGTCGCCTTCGCTCCATGGCATCTCGCCCTGGTCCTCATCGGGGTGCTGCTGTCGGCGGCGGCGACCGAGGCGATGGGGATGCACTTCATCTTCGGTGCCTTCCTCTTCGGCACCATCATGCCCCGGGAGAAGACGCTCGCCCTGCGCACCGAGATCCACGACCGGACGGGGCAGGTCACCGCACTGCTGCTGCCCGTCTACTTCGTGGTGGCCGGCCTCAAGGTCGACCTGAGTTCCATGGGAAGCGGTGACTTCCTTGAGCTGGGGGTGATCCTGCTGGTCGCGGTGGCCGGCAAGTTCGGCGGAACGTACGTCGGCGCCCGCAGCCAGGGCCTCCCGTCACGGCCGGCCGCGGCTCTCGGGGTGCTGATGAACACCCGGGGACTGACCGAACTGGTCATTCTCGGCATCGGCCTCCAACTCGGGCTGCTCGACACCGGGTTGTACTCCCTGATGGTCGTGATGGCGGTGGTCACCACGGCGATGACGGGTCCGCTGCTGTCACGCGTCTACCGCAAGCCCGTGGAGGTCCCCCGTGCTCCGAAGTCCGCGGAGCCGGAACCCGTGACCTCTTCTTCGGCATAGGAGGGGAGGAAAGATCATGCGGTTGGTCGGACTGGACCGCGAACTGTCCGAGCTCTCCGAACTGCTCCGCACCTGCGTCCGCGGTGATGGCGGCGGCGCCGCGGTGATCGGCGGTGCCATGGGCTGCGGCAAGACGGAGCTGCTCACCGCCCTGAAGGGCGAGGCGTCGAACCAGGGCTTTCTGGTTCTGGACGCCATCGGCACCTGGCCGGAGCGCCGGTCGCCGGGCAGTGTGCTGAGGCAGCTGCTGCGGTCGGCCGGCGCTCCGCCGGGCGCCGTCGCGCTCCTCGACAGCCTCCGCGAAACGTGCCCGGCCGTCGGTGACGGGACGGGCGAGCGCCCCTGGACACTCGACGCGGCCGACACGGACGTCCTGCACCAGTTGTGCGCGGAGGTCGTCCGGGCCGCGGCGGACACCCCCGTACTGCTGTGTGTGGACGACGTCCAGTTCACCGACCCGCTGTCGCTGCACTGGCTGCTCCATCTGATCCGCCGACTGCGGCAGGCACGGGTGGTCCTGGCGCTCACCGAGTGCCCCCTGTCGCGCCCCGCCGATCCGCAGTTGCACGCGGAGTTGCTCCGGCAGCCCAACTACCGTGGTCTGACGCTGGGTACGCTGTCGCGGGCCGGGGTCACGGCCCTGCTCGCCGCTCACCGGGGCGCCGCCCCGGACCCGGCCTTCGCCGAACGGTGCCATCGGGTCAGCGGCGGTAACCCGCTGCTGGTGCGGGCCCTGTGCGAGGACTCCCGCCGTGCCTCCGACCCGGCCATGCCGGTGGTGGGGGACACCTACGGCGACACCCTCCTGAGCTGTCTGCACCGAGGGCGCCCGGCGCTGCTGCGGCTCACCCGGGCGCTGGCCGTGCTCGACGGCGACATCCACGCGCCAGGACATCTCGCACGGCTCACCGGCCTGGAGCCCGCGGCGGTCGTCCGCGGCACCCACGCGCTGGAGGCCGCCGGTCTGCTGGACGGGATCCGGCTGCGTCACCCCGTCGCCGCGCAGGCCGTACTGGAGGGACTGAGCGCGGCGGAGCGGAGCACCCTGCACCGCGAAGCGGCCCTGATGTGTTACGAGGAAGGTGTCGCCGCCACCCGGACCGCTCGCCATCTGCGCAACTGCGACGGTGAGGGCGGATCGTTGCCATGGGCGGTGCCGCTGTTACGGGAGGCCGCGGAGCGGCACCTGAACGGCAACCGGGTGGCGGAGGCCCACTCCTGTCTGGAGGCGGCGCTGCGGTTCGGGGCCGACGACGGAGAACGGGTCGGGCTTCGCGCCCTGCTGGCCTCCACCTCATGGATGCTCAACCCGTCGATCAGCACACCCCACCTCGGCGAGCTGGCGATCGCCCTGAGCGACGGCCGGCTGTCCACCCGGCACACGCTGATGCTGGCCAAGTACCTGTTGTGGCACGGCCGTTTCGACGAGGCGGTGCGTGCCGTCGCCCAGATCGACGACCGGGACGAGCGGGCCGACCCGGAGTACACGGCCGAGGTGCGGGCCACCTGGGAGCTGCTGTCCGTCACCTACCCGGTGGTGCTGGCCCCCGCCCGCGGAGAGCCGGTGCACGACGACCCACGCTCACTGAGCGCCCTGGCGTTGTCACGGGTGCTCGCGCACGGCCCCACCGAGAGCGCCGTGGCGGAGGCGGAATCGGCCCTGCGCGCCATGCGGCTCGGCAGACATACCCAGGAGTGGCTGATGTGCGCCGTCGCGGCGCTGTCGTTCGCCGACCGGCCGGACACGGCCGCCCGGTGGTGCGACCACTGGCTGGAGGAGGCACGTGCCCGCAAGGTCCCCTTGTGGACGGCGGAGTTCGCGTCGCTCAGGGCCGGTATCGCGCTGCGGCTGGGCGAGCTGACACACGCCCGGTCACTGGCCGAGGCCGCGCTCGCGCAAGTGCCCGCCGACAGCTGGGGGGTCTGCATCGGCGGCCCGTTGGCCAATCTGATCCAGGCGGCGACCGACACGCGTGACTTCGAGGCCGCCGCCGAGTACGTGGCGCAGCCGGTGCCTGACGGGATGTTCTCCAGCCGGTTCGGGCTCTACTACCTGCACGCGAGGGGCTGCTTCCACCTGGAGACCGGACGTCCTTACGCGGCGCTCGACGACTTCGTCCGGTGCGGGGAATCCATGACGAGCTGGGGATTCGACCAGCCGACCCTGGTGCCGTGGCGCAGCAGCGCGGCGCGCGCGCATCTCGCCCTCTCGGATGTGCGGACGGCCCGCCGACTCGCGGACGAGCAGGCCGCGCTCGCGGGCGAGGGCCCCTCCCGCGCGCGCGGCATCTCGCTGCGAGTGTGCGCCGCCACCCGCGACCAGGGGGAGCGGACCGGGCTGCTGGAGGAGGCGGTGGCGAACCTCCGCTCCTGCGGTGACCGGTTCCAGCTGTCGGGTGCGCTGGGCGAGCTGGGCCGGGCGTACGCCCTCGCGGGCCAGGGCTCCCTGGCCCGCGGCGCGCAGGAGGAGTCCAAGCGCCTGTGGCGGGAGTGCGGGGCCGGTACGTCGTCCCACGCCGGGGCGTGGAGCCTCGCGTCCACGCTGGATGAGTCGGCGGTGGGCCGGCTGAGCGGGGCGGAACGCCCGGTTGTCGCCCTCGCCGCGCACGGCAGGACCAACAAGGAGATCGCCGACGCGCTGACCATCACGGTGAGCACGGTCGAACAGCACCTCACGAAGGCCTTCCGGAAGCTCGGTGTCCGGACCCGTAAGGAACTGCCGAGGAAGCACTTCCCGGAAGCGGCAGCGAGATGAGCAGGCACCACTGCATATCGGAGAGAGACAGGTGAGCGACTTGCCGCGCAAGGACTCGAAGCACAAGCCGAGCGATCAGTACGACGTGGCGATCCTCGGCAGCGGAATGGCCGGCGGCATGCTGGGCGCGGTACTCGCCCGCAACGGCGTCAAGGTTCTGCTGCTCGACGCGGGCACCCACCCGCGCTTCGCCGTCGGCGAATCCACGATTCCGTACACCTCGGGCATGACCCGGCTGATCGCCGACCGGTACCAGGTTCCCGAACTGAAGGCACTGTCCAGCTTCAAGGGGATCCGCAAGGAAGTCTCCCGCAACTGCGGGCAGAAGCAGAACTTCGGCTTCGTGTACCACCGCGAGGGCCGTCCGCAGAACCCCACGGAGGTCAACCAGCTGGTTGTTCCCTCCGCGATCAGGACCGAGACACATCTGTTCCGGCAGGACATCGACGCCTACCTCTTCCACCTCGCGGTGAAGTACGGCGCCGTTCCCCAACTGGCCACCCGTATCGCGGACATCGAGATCGACCCTGACTCCGGCGCGGTGCTGCGTACCGAGGCCGGCAAGGAGTTCCGCGCGAGTTATGTCGTCGACGGCAGCGGCTTCCGCTCGCCGCTGGCGGAGAAGTTCGGCCTGCGCGAGACGCCGACCCGGGCGCGCACTCATTCGCGCAGCCTGTTCACGCACATGATGGGCGTGCGCCCGTACGACCGTTCCCCCAACGGAAGGCGGCACAAGCAGCCGAACCCGTGGCACAACGGCACACTGCACCATGTCTTCGACGGCGGCTGGCTGTGGGTCATCCCGTTCGACAACCACGAGGACTCGCTCAACCCCCTGTGCAGCGTCGGTCTGACGCTCGACCCGCGGGTCTTCCCCAAGGGCGAGGCCACGGCGGAGCAGGAGTTCGACGACTTCCTCAAGCGGTTCCCGGAGATCGCCTGGCAGTTCGAGGGCGCCAAGGCCGTACGGCCCTGGGTGTCCACCGGCCGGCTCCAGTACTCGGCCAAGCAGGTCGTGGGGGAGCGGTTCTGCCTCACCTCGCACGCGGCCGGCTTCATCGACGCCCTCTACTCGCGTGGTCTGACCAACACGATGGAACTGGTCAACGCGCTCGGCTGGCGGCTGATCGCCGCCTCACGCGACGGCGACTGGTCGCTGGAGCGGTTCTCGTACCTGGAGAACCTTCAGCAGGGACTCTTCGACTTCCACGACAACCTCGTCTACAGCTCCTTCGTGGGCTTCAGGGACTACGAACTGTGGAACGCCGTCAACCGGACCTGGATGCTCGGCACCATGCTCGGCAACGTCATGCTGGAGGACGCGTACTACCGGTTCGACACCACCGGCGACACCCAGGTCTTCCTTGACCTCGAACAGAGCAAGCACCCCGGCTCACCTTTGCCGGTGAGCCCTGGATTCAATGAGATGGGAATTCTCGCCCGCGACCTCTGTGAATCCGTGGAGGCGGGCACAGTTGCGCCGGGGGACGCGGCGAAGAAAATTCTCCGGCATATCGAGCAGGCCGACTTCATCTCGCCCTCGTTCCGGCTCGGCAACGAAAGCACCCGCTGCTTCGCCATGACTCCGGGCAAAATGGCGATGAACGCGGTGTGGTCCCGCAGAGAGGCGCCGCCGGAGATCGGCCCGCGCATGATCAATGCGAGTAAGGGGCTGGTCAGGACACGCCTGCGGGACATCAAGTGACCCCAGATCACCTCTAGGGGGCGTCCGTGGGGAACACCCCTGAAATGTCAGGGGTGTTCCCCACTTCCGCGTTGATATAAGTTCAACTGGATTGCTCCGATATTTGGTTGCGAGACAAGAGGGCGACGAATGGACGCGAACGCAGAAGGCGACCCGGCGAACCTGATCGCCATTGTTGGTATGGCGGGCCGGTTTCCGGGCGCGCCGGATGTCGAGAGCCTGTGGAATCTGATGATGGCGGGCGAGGACGGGATAGGCCCGATTCCGGCCGACCGCTGGGACAGCACGGCGCAGCTCGACCCCGAGAAGGAGATCCAGGCGGTCGGCGGCTTCCTGGACGGGGTCGACCGATTCGACGCCGGATTCTTCGGCATCTCGCCCCGTGAGGCCGAGGCCATCGATCCGCAGCAGCGTCTGATGCTGGAAGTGGGATGGCGGGCCCTGGAGGACGCCGGCCAGCGCGCCGACGCCCTCGCCGGCACGCGCACCGGCGTGTACGTGGGCGCCTCCTGGCACGACTACGAGCTGCTGCGCAAGGCGCGCGAGGCCGGGCCCACCCCGCACAGCCTCGTCGGCAACGCCCTCGATGTGATCGCCGCGCGTCTCTCGTACTTCCTCAAGGTCCGCGGGCCCGGCATGACCGTGGAAACCGGCTGCTCCTCCTCGCTCGTGGCGCTGCACCTCGCCTCCCAGGCCCTGCGCCAGGGCGAGATCGACGCGGCGATCGTCGGCGGCACCAACCTCATGCTCGACCCGCATGTGACGGTCGGGCTCACGCACTTCGGCGGTCTCTCACCGGACGGACGGTGCAAGGCGTTCGCCGCGTCGGCCAACGGGTTCGTGCGCGGTGAAGGAGTCGCCGCCCTCTATGTGAAGACACTGGAACGCGCCCTGGCCGACGGCGACCGCGTCCACGGCGTCGTCGTCAACACGGTCGTGAACAACGACGGCGGCGGTGACAGCCTGGTGACTCCCAGCCCCCAGGGCCAGGAGGATCTGCTGCGCCGCGCCTACGGCGGGGGAGTCGTACCGCAGGGCGCCCCCGCGTATATCGAGGCGCACGGTACCGGCACCGGGCGCGGCGACCCGATCGAGGCCACCGCGATCGGGCACGTCCTCGGCCGGGACCGAGCCGATGACCCGCTGCTCATCGGCTCCGTGAAGACCAATATCGGGCATCTGGAGGCCAGCGCGGGCCTGGCCGGCCTGATCAAGATCCTCCTCGCGCTGAAGCACCGTGTCGTGCCCCCGAGCCTGCACTCCGAAGAGCTCAACCCCGCCATCCCGTTCGAGGACATCAATCTGCGGGTGGTCCGCGAGCCCACACCGCTGCCCGACAGCGGCCCCCTCTACCTCGGGGTCAACTCCTTCGGCTGGGGCGGCACCAACGCCCATGTGGTCGTCATGAGCCCGCCCGGGACACCCTCGCACGACGCGCCGCCGCCCGTCGCGCGGCCCGTCGCGGCGACCGGACTGCCCGCCGTCGTCCCGCTGTCCGCCAAGGACGCCCCGGCCCTCGGCCTGCGCGCCGCCGAACTGGCGCCCCTGGTCCCGGACACCGCCGAGGACATCGTCACCCAGGCAGGCGCACTCGCCTGGCGCCGCGACCACTTCCCGGTCCGCGCGGCCCTGGTCGCACCCGGGGAATCCGCCCGGCTGCGCACCGATCTGCTCGGCCTCGCCGCCGCCCCGGACGCCGAGCCCGTGTCGCCCGGACTGACGGTCGGCAGCGCCGTGCCCCATGGCGGCACCGCGTTCGTCTTCCCCGGCCAGGGCTCCCAGTGGAGCGGCATGGGGGTCGAACTCTTCCGGGACAGCCCGCTGTTCGCCGAGGTCGTCACGCGATGCGCCGGCGCACTGCGCCCGTACACCGACTGGGACCTGCTGGACATCTTCGCCGGCAAGGCCGACGAGGAATGGATGAGCCGTATCGACATGCTTCAGCCCACCCTCTGGGCCATGTCGCTCGGGCTCGCCGAGCTCTGGCGCGCCTCCGGCGTCGAGCCGGACGTCGTACTCGGCCACAGCCAGGGCGAGATCACCGCGGCCACCCTCGCCGGCGTCCTCTCCTACGAGGACGCCGCCCTGGTCATGGCCCGGCGCAGCGCCATCGCCCGACGCGCCTCAGGACAGGGGCGGATGCTCGCCGTGGACCTGGACAGGGAAGCCGCCCTGGCCGCGCTCCAGGGGTTCGAGGACAGCGTCTCCCTCGCGGTGCACAACGGTCCCAGCTCCTGTGTGCTGTCCGGCGAGAAGGAGGCCGTACTGACCCTCAAGGAACTGCTCGACGCCGAGGGCACCTACTGCCGGCTGGTCAATGTCGACTACGCCTCGCACAGCCCCCAGATGGATCCACTGCGCGACGATCTGCTGGCCGCCCTGGACCCCGTCCGGCCCCGCGACGCCGAGATCGACCTGATGTCGACCGTACGACGGAGCCGGCTGGCCGGCCCCGAGATGGACGGCGCCTACTGGGTGGAGAACCTCAGAAGCCCCGTGCGGTTCGCCGACGCGATGAGCGCGCTGCTCGACGACGGCATCACCCATGTCGTGGAGATCAGCCCGCACCCCGTCCTCGCACCCGCCATCGAGCAGCTTGTGGCCGGACAGCCGCGCCAGGCCGCCGTACTGACCACCATGCGCCGCCACCAAGGCAGCACCGCGGACGTCACGGGGGCCCTCGCCCGCGGCTACGTCGCGGGACTGGAGCCCTTCGGCGAACTGCCCAGGAGCTCCGGCACCACCGTGCCCGGGTACCCCCTGCGGCAGGACCGCTACTGGACCGCCGCACGCCCCCGGGGCACCGGGGCGGCCCGCGGTTTCGACACACCGCTGCTCCCCGCGCCCGGCGAGGCGGATGTCCGGCACGGCGCCCTGGAGTTGTCGCTCGGCGGTCCGCCCTGGCTGGCGGACCACCAGGTGCACGGCACCCCCGTGCTGCCCGGCGCCGCAATGCTCGCCATCGCCGTCAACACCGCCCGCTCCCTCCCCGGCCCCGCCGCCCGTCGCCTGGAGAAGGTCCGCTTCGTCAAGGAGGTGGCGGTGACCGAGGACATGACGAGGCTCATCGCCGAGTGGAGCGGCGCGACCGCCGGTGGCGCCTTCCGGCTGCTGTCACTGTCCGAGGGCGGCGCCGGCTGGGAGGAGAACGCCACCGCCCGTGTCGGCCACGGGGATTCGCCCCGCTCCGTCACCTTCCCCGACTGGCACACCGGTCTCGACCCGGTGGACACCGACGGCTTCTACCGCGGCTGGGCGGCGCGCGGCCTCGAATACGGCCCCGCCTTCCGCGCGATCCGTACCCTCTACGCCGACCCGGCCGGTGAACACGCCCTGGCCGAGGTGGTGCTGGGCGACCGGCTGCGCGCCGGAAACCGCGGGCGCGCGCCGCACCCCGCCCTGTGGGACGGGGCGCTCCAAGCGTCCCTCGCGCTGTGCGACGCCTACGCCCCGGGAACGGCCCTGGTGCCGACGGCCGTTGACCGCGTCGAGCTGCTCGACGAACCGGCGGAGCCCGTCACCCAGGTGTGGTCGCACGCCGTCCGGCGGGCGGAAGGCGTCTTCGACATCGAGATCTTCGACGCCGGTCACCGGCCACTGCTGGTTATGGCGGGACTGGAACTGTCACCGCTGCCCGGCGCGGATTCCGCCGCGGACGTCGACGCCGAGCGGCTGCACCGGGTCGAATGGACCGAACAGAGCGCTCCCCGTGACGAGACGGCACAGGACGGCCACTGGCTCGTCTGCGGGGCGGCCGACGACACCGGCATGGCCCGGCGGCTGGCCGACGGGCTGACCGCCGCCGGCGCCGGAGTGACACGTACCGTCACGGACGGGGTGCCCGACGCGTCGCCGCTCCCCGAGAACGTGGTCTTCGTCGCGCCGGACGCCACCGCCGGGTACGAAGCCCAACGGCAAGGGCTCAGCCGGCTCGCGGGACTCGCCCGTGCCTGCTCGGAGCTGCCCGTACCGCCGCGGCTGGCCGTGGTCACCGCGGGGGCGCAGGCGGCGGAGCCCGGCGACACCCCCGATCCGGGCGGCGCGCTCTACTGGGGATTCACCCGCGTCCTGCGGCGCGAGCACCCGGAGTTGCGCGCCCGGCTCGTCGACGTCGACCCCGCGGACACCGACGGCCCGGCCGAGTGGGCGGCCGCGTGGGCGGCCGAACTCCTCGGCGACGACGCCGAGGACCAGGTGGCCCTGCGAGCCGGCCGCCGCCTCGCGGCCCGGCTCACCCGTGGCGTCCCGACCGGCCGAGCCGCCGCCGCGCTCCCGGCCCGGCGCTCGGCGCGGCAGCCGTTCCGGGCCGGTACGCGCCGGCCGGGCGCTCCGGAACCGGTCGAGTTCCTGCCGCTCGCCCGGCGCTCGCCCGGCGCCGGTGAAATCGAGATCGAGATCGCCGCGGTCGCCCTGGACCACGGGGACGCGTTCCGCGTGTTCGGCGCGCGGCAGGGCGGCGGCGGCCCGCTGCCGCTGGGCTCCGGATGCGCCGGCCGGGTCACGGCGGTCGGCCCCGACATCACGGCCGTGGCGCCCGGAGACCGGGTGGTGGCCTGCGCCGTCGGTGTCCTCGCCAGCCATGTCACCGTCCGGGCCGACCACGCCGCGCTCGTCCCTGACGCGCTCGGCGACGCGGAGGCGGCGGCGCTGCCGCTTCCGCTGGCCGCCGCCTGGCACGCGCTGTCGGACCTGGGGCGGCTGGAGGCCGGGGAAACGGTGCTGATCGATCTGCCCGCCGGGGTCGCGGCCCGAGCCGCCGTCGAGCAGATCTCCCGGGTGCTGGGCGCCCGGATCATCACGACGGCCACCGGCGGCGACGCCGACCCCGGCTCCGATGCCGTCGTCGACCCGACGGACCCCGACTGGGCCGAAGCGGTACGCGCCGCCACCGGCGGCCGCGGCGTCGACCTCGTACTGGCCTCGCCCACCGGACAGCCGGGCGACGGAAGACTGGACGCGCTCGCCACCGGCGGCCGGTACATCGCGTTCGGGGGGAACGGCAGCCGAGCCCTCGGCGCCGAGGCGTTCAGCCGGGGCGTCAGTCTCGCCACGGTCGCACTGCCGGGACTGCTGGAACAGCCGGGGCGCCGTTTCGCCTCCGCCCTGGCGGCGGCCTGGGAACTGGTCGTCAACGGCAAGCTGGAGTCGCTTCCCGTCCACACCCGCGCCATGGCCGAGGTGACCGAAGCCCTCCGCGAGACCGTGAACGGCGCACCGCACGGCCGCCGCACCGTCCTGGTCGACCCCTCCGGAGTCGAGGCCGTGACACCGCTGCCGATGCCCGGCGGCCGGTTCCGCGCCGACGGCAGCTACCTGGTGACGGGCGGCCTCGGCGCGCTGGGCCTGAGCCTGGCCGAATTCCTCGCGGCACACGGCGCGGGAACACTCGTCCTGCTGGGGCGCTCCGCCCCCGCCCCGGCCGCCGCCGCCCGGATCGAGGCCCTGCGCGCCACGGGCATCACGGTCCGCGCCGAGCGGTGCGACGTCGCCGACGCGGCCGCCCTGCGCGCCGTCGTCGCGGGGGTACGGGACGAACTGCCGCCGCTGCGCGGGGTGGTGCACGCCGCGGGTCTGCTGGCGGACGCCACCGTACGCAACCTGACGGCGGAACAGGTGGAGCGGGTCCTGGCGCCGAAGGCCGCGGGCGCCCGCAACCTCGACGCGGCCACGGCGGACGATCCCCTGGACTTCTTCGTCCTGTTCTCCTCCGCGGCGGCCCTGGTCGGCAACGCCGGGCAGGCCGCCTACGCGGCCGCGAACGCCTACCTCGACGCGTTCGCCGAGGCACGGCGCCGCCGGGGGCTGCCCGCACTCAGCGTGCAATGGGGCCCGTTCACCGAGATCGGCCTCGCGGCGAGCGACGACCAGCGGGGCGCGCGCCTGGAAGAGCGCGGCATGGGCGGCTTCGGCCCCGACGAGGCATGGTCCGCGCTCGTACGGATGCTGGAGCGGGACGAGCCGGTGACCGGGTACGTACCGATCCATCTCCGCCAGTGGTTCGACGCCTATCCGGACACCGCCGCGCTCGGCAGCTGGGAACGGCTGCTCGTCGCCGCGCGCGACGGCCGCGGGGCCGCGGGCACGGGCGGCGACTTCCTGGAGCGGCTGTTGGCCCTCCCGCCAGAAGCCCGTCCGGCCGCGGCCGAGGAAGAGGTCCGGGGGCTCGCCGGGCGGGTCCTGCGGCTCGACGCCGAACAGGTCCGTGGGGACATCCCCTTCAAGCAACTCGGCCTGGACTCCCTCATGGGCCTGGAACTGCGCAACCGCCTGGAGGCCTCGTTCGGGCTCAAGCTGTCGCCCACCCTTCTGTGGTCCTACGGGACCTCGAAGGCGCTCGCCGACGCGCTGTGCGAGCGGCTTCCCGACCCCTCGGAGACCAGCTGACCCCGGCCCCGCGTCCGGCCCCAGCCTTTGCCACGACCTTCCGTCGTACGACCGCGAGGAATGCCATTCCATGGAAGAGACCGAAGAGACCGCTACAACCGACGCGAGCCGGCAGACCCCGCTCACCCGCGCACTCGCCACGATCCGCACGCTGCGGCAGCGCATCGAGGAGCAGGAGGGCAGCCGGCCCGTCGCCGTGGTAGGCGTCGGCCTCCGGCTGCCCGGCGGCATCGACGACCTCGACGGTTACTGGGAGGCGCTGGCGGCCGGGCGCGACATGGTCCGCCCTCTTCCGGAGAACCGGAAGGAACCGTTCACCGCCGAGTGGGAGAGACTTCCGCAGCGCGGCGGCTTCCTGGACGACGTGCTCGGCTTCGACGCCGCGTTCTTCGGCATCAGCCCGCGCGAGGCGCGCCATCTCGACCCCCAGCAGCGGCTCCTGCTGGAGGTCGCCTGGGAAGCGATGGAGAACGCGGGCCTGCCCGCCGACCGGCTCTCCGGCACCCAGACCGGTATGTACCTCGGCATCATGTGGCAGGACTACCGGGACTGGCTCGTGGGCGAGCCGGATGCCTACTGGACGACCGGCAACGGGCACAACTTCGCGGCCGGCCGCATCGCCCACGCGCTCGGCCTCAACGGGCCGACGATGGCCGTCGACACCGCCTGTTCGTCCTCGCTGGTCGCCGTGCATCTGGCCGCGCAGGCGCTGCGGCGGGGCGACTGTGACGTGGCGTTCGCCGCGGGCACCAACCTCATCCTGTCCCCCCGGTCCATGAGGCTGGTACAGGAGACCCGGTCGCTGGCCCCCGACGGCCTCTGCAAGGCGTTCGACGCCCGCGCCAATGGATTCGTCCGCGGCGAGGGGTGCGGTGTCGTGGTCCTGAAGCGTCTGGACCACGCCCTGCGCGACGGGGACCGCGTGCACGCCGTGATCCACGGCACCGCCGTCAACCAGGACGGCCGCTCGGGCGGCTTCACCGCCCCCAACGTGCTTTCCCAGGTGTCCCTCATCGAGAAGGCACTCGCCGAATCCGGCCTGGCGCCCTCGGACATCGGCTACATCGAGGCCCATGGCACCGGGACCGCGCTGGGCGATCCCATCGAGATGGAGGCGCTGGCGACGGCGCTCGGCCGGGCGAACGGCGGCGCCCCCCTCGCCGTCGGAGCGGCCAAGAGCAACTTCGGTCATCTGGAGGCCGCCGCCGGTGTCGCCGGACTGGTCAAGGCCATGCTGTGCCTGCGTCACCGCAAGGCCCCGCCGGTCGTGCACTTCCGAACGCTCAACCCCAGGGTCGATCTCTCCGGTACCGGAATGACCGTGCCGGGGGAGCTCACCGACTGGGCCCCCGGCAGCGGCCGTTACGCCGGTGTCAGCTCCTTCGGCATGAGCGGCACCAACGCGCATGTCATCGTCGGGCCTCCCGAGGAGACCCGCCGCGACGATGGCCCCCGGACCGATGGCCCCCGGGTCGAGGGGTTCGAGATCTCCGCGAAGACGCCAGAGGCCCTGCGCGCCCTCGCCGGCCGGTACGCGGAGCGCGTGTCGGCGCTCGGCCCGGAGTCCTACGCGGCCTTCGCCCACTCGGCGGGGGCAGGACGGACCCGGCATGAGTTCCGCGCCCGCCTCACCTGCGCGGACGTCGAATCGGCGGCCGGTGCCCTGCGGGCGCTGGCGGCCGGTGAGCCGCGCGCCGACGTGACCCTCGCCGAGGGGGTGGCCCCGGAGGGCGGCCAACTCGGGGACGCGCTGCCCCGCGACGTCATCGATCTGCCCGCCTATCCCTGGCAGCGCACGCGCCACGCGCCCGAGACCCTGCCCACCGGGCCGGTGACGCCCGCGGCTCCGGACGGCGCGGCGGCCCCGGCCGACGTGGCGCGCCCTCCCTTGCCGACCGCGCACCGTACGGTGTGGCAGCCGGCCGAACCGACCCGTGCCGCGCCCCCCGATTCCCTGATCCTCGCGGGCGACGACCAGGAACTCCTGGAAACGCTCGTCCGCGAAGCGACCGCCCGGGGGGTGCGGGGGACCCTGCTCACTCCCGTGCCTCCCGGGTGGGCCGACGGCTGGGCCACCGCGGAACTCCCCACCGACGCCCGGGCCTGGGAGCGGTTCTGGGCGGACCGCGAGGACCCGGAACCGGGGGCCCTGCTGCTGGTCATGAAGGGCGACAGGCTGCCCGCCGGTCCGGACACCGACGAGCCCGGCGCCGCCGGATCCGGCACCGCGGACCCCTCGGTGGACCCTCTGGCCGACGGGGCGGCCCTCTGCGCCGCCGTGACGGCCGCCGTCTGCGCCGCCGCGGGCGGCGAGGCGTACCGCGGCCGCGCGTTCGTCCTCACCCGGGCCGCGGTCCGCACCTCGGACGGCGACCGCACGGTGTGCACGGGACACGGACTCCTCCACGGGCTCGCCCCGGTGCTCGGACTGGAACTGGGCACCGCCTGGGGCGGGATCATCGACCTGCCCCTCGCCCCCGGGGATGACGACACCGGCGCCCTCCTCGACTTCGTGGCCGACCAGTTCACGTCGGCGGCGCCCGGTGTCGAGGACCTGGCGGCGATCCGCGACGGCCGGGTCATGGTGGCCCGGCTGACCGAGGCCGCCGGGCACACCGCCGAGCTGACCGTGCGTGAGGACGCGACCTACGTCGTCACCGGCGGGCTCGGCGCCGTCGGCAGGGAACTCGTCGCGGACCTCGTGCGCCGGGGCGCACGCAACCTGCTGCTCATCGGCCGCCGTCCGGAAGGTGAGCTGGGCGCGGAGGCGGCGGCACTGCTCAGGAACCTCGCCCGGAGCACCGACCGCACCGTCTACCGGGGCGGCGGCTGCGACACACCGGAGGCGCTGGAACGGGCCTGCGGGGTACTGGCCGACATGCCGCCCGTGAGAGGTGTGCTCCACGCCGCGGGGACCCTGCGGCGGAGTCCTGTCAGGGAGACGGGCGCCGAAGAATTCGCGGCCGCCCTGAGCGGCAAGGCCGCCGGCGCCTGGTGGCTTCATCTGGCCGGCTGCGCCTGGCCGCTGGACTTCTTCGTCCTCACGTCCTCGGTCTCCGCCCTCTGGGGCACCGAGGGCTGTGCCGCCTACTCGGCCGCCAACGGCGCCCTCGACACCCTCGCGGCGCATCGCAGATCGCTCGGGCTCCCCGCGGTGAGCATCGCCTACGGTCCCTGGGCGCTCGGCGGCGAGGGCATGGCCGACTCGGCCCTGCGCGAGCGTTCCGCGCGCATGGGGGTCGGCACCCTCGACGCCGATACCGGCCGGGCGGCCCTGACCGGGCAGGCACCCGGCGCCGATGGCCGACTGGTGGTCTGTCCGCTGGATCTGCCCCGGCTCCGCCAGGTGATGGCGGGGCTCCGGCCACGCGGCCTGTTCGGTACGCACGACACCACGCCCGCCGCACCGGCGGTGGCTGCGGGTGCGCACCCCTTCCTCGACGGGCTGACGCCGGGCGAGCGTCCGGCCGCGGCGCGGGCCATGGTGACCCGTCTGCTCGCGGCCCAGCTCAGCCACGCCGACAGCACCGCCGTGCGGGAGAACGTCGGCTTCTACGACCTCGGCCTCGACTCGATCATGGCCGTCGATCTGACGGCGCGGCTCTCCGAGGTGTTCGGGACGACCGTCCAGGTCGCGGATGTCTTCGACCACCCGACGGTCGCCGAACTGGCCGCGTTCCTGCTGTCCAGGAGCGACGGGGCCCCGGCGCCGTCCGAGGGACGGCCCGCGGCGGCGGCGAGTGGCGGCGCCGCGCGGGCGGTGGCCGAGCCGCCCCCCACCGTGGCCGGGACGACTCCCACCGCGGCCGAGACGGCCCCCACCGCGGCCGAGACCACCGGCGAACCCATCGCCATCGTCGGCATGGCCGGCCGATTCCCCGGCGCCGACTCCGTCGAGGAACTGTGGGAACTCCTCCGCGACGGCCGTGACGGTGTCACCGCGGTGCCCGCCGGGCGCTGGGACACCGCCGCGGTCCGCCCGGGTACGGTCACCACCGACCAGGGCGGTTTCCTGAGCGACATCGACCGCTTCGACGCGGGCTTCTTCGCCGTCCCGGCGCGCGAGGCCGAGAACCTCGACCCCCAGCAGCGGCTGCTCCTCGAATCCGCCTGGCACGCGATGGAGGACGGCGGTATCGACCCGTCGTCCCTGCGCGGATCCCGCACGGCCGTCTTCGTCGGCGTCAGCTATGCCGATTACGCGAGGCTGTTGACCCAGGACGGCCTGGAAGGGGTCGACGCGTACTACAGCACGGGCACCGCGCTCAACGCGGCGGCCGGCCGCATCGCCTACACACTCGGGCTGAACGGGCCCGCCGTCGCGGTGGACACCGCGTGCTCCTCCTCGCTGGTGGCCCTGCACCTGGCCGTCGGCTCGCTGAGGTCGGGCGAGAGCGACACGGTGCTGGCCGGTGGGGTGAACGTCATGCTCGACCCGGCCTCGTGGGCCGCCGTCAGCCAGGCGCACATGCTGTCGCCCGACGGCCGCTGCCGTACCTTCTCGGCCGACGCGAACGGATTCGTGCGCTCCGAGGGCTGCGGTGTCGTCGTCCTCAAACGGCTCGGCGACGCCCGGCGCGACGGCGACCGGGTGCTCGCCGTCATCCGCGGCAGCGCCGTGAACCAGGACGGTGCCTCGTCCGGGCTGACGGCCCCCAACGGCCGGGCGCAGGAGAGCATGCTGGAGGCGGCTCTGACCCAGGCCGGTGTCGCCGGCTCCGACATCTCCTATCTGGAGGCGCACGGCACCGGCACCGCGCTCGGCGACCCGATCGAACTCGGCGCCGCCTGGCGGGTCCTCGGCGCGGGGAGGGAGCCGGACCGGCCGCTGCGCGTGGGATCGGTGAAGAGCAACATCGGCCACTGCGAGTCGGCGGCGGGCATGGCGGCGCTCTTCAAGACCGTGCTCGCGCTGCGGCACGACCTGATCCCCGCCAACCTCCACTTCGGGCAGCCCAACCCGCATGTGGACTGGTCCGGGATGAATGTGCGCGTCGTGGACACCGCCACCGCCTGGCGGCGCGGCGACGGGCCCCGGGTCGCCGGCGTGTCCGGATTCGGCTTCACCGGCACGAACGCCCATCTGGTGATCGCCGACGCCCCGGCCGAGACCCCGACCCTCCATCGGGTCACCGTCCCGGCCGTGCCCGCGGCGGACGCGGAGAGCCGGCCGAAACCGCCTGCGCGCCTCATTCCGCTCTCCGCCCCCGACCCCGCGGGGCTGGAGCGTCTGACCTCGGCCTGGGCCAGGAGACTGGAGAACGCCACCGAGGAGGAGTTGGACTCGCTGGCCGCCACCGCCGGTGCCGGGCGTGCCCACTTCCCGTACCGCCGCGCTCTGCTCGGCGCGACCCCGGAGCAGCTCTCCGACCAGCTGGGCACCCCGGCCGAGGCCGCCCCACGCGCGCCGCGTGTCGCGTTCCTCTTCACCGGCCAGGGCAGCCAGTACCACGGCATGGGCCGCGAACTGTACGAGAACGAACCGGTGTTCCGGGAGACCTTCGACACCTGCGACCGGGTGCTGACACCACTGCTCGGCGCGTCCCTCGCGGACCTCGTGTACCACGGCGACGACCGGACCGCCCTCAACGAGACCCGGGTCACCCAGCCCGCCCTTGTCACCCTGGAAATGGCCCTGGTCAGCCTCTGGGCGTCCTGGGGTGTCCGCCCCGCCGTCGTCATGGGGCACAGCGTCGGCGAGATAACGGCCGCCATGGCCGCCGGGGTGATGGACCTGCCCACCGGCCTCGGGCTGATCGCGCACCGTGCCCGGCTGATGCAGGGCACCGAACGCGGCGCGATGCTGGCCGTCGTCGCCACCGAGGCGGACGTCAGGGGCTGGACGGCGGACACCGGGCTGGACATCGCGGCCGTCAACGGCCCGGAGTCCGTCGTGGTGTCGGGCGCGCCCGACGCGGTCGAAAGCCTGGCCGTCCGGCTGAAGACGCGGGGGGTGCGCGCCCGTAGGCTCAGCGTGTCGCACGCCTTCCACTCCAGCCTGCTGGATCCCTCGCTGGCGGAGTTCGACGCGGTTCTCGCCCCGCTGGAGTTCACCGAGCCGGACCTGCCCATCGTCTCGAACGTGACGGGCCGCCTCGCCGCGCCCGGCGAGTACGACGCCGGATACTGGCGCCGGCACGCACGCCGGCCCGTGCGTTTCCTCGACGGCGCGCGCCAACTCGCCCTTCTGGGCGTCGACATCTGCCTGGAGATCGGCCCGGACCGTACGCTGGTCAACCTCGTCAAGGGCGCGGGACTCGCGGAGCCCCCCGGGCTCGCCTCCTCACTGCGGCGGGGGACCGGTGACCGCGCCGCCCTGCTCGCCGCCGCGCGGCAGCTGTATCTGGGCGGCCAGACCATCGACTGGGAACAGGTGACCCCGCGTCGCTCCCGGCCGCGTGCCGGCGCGCCGCGCTATCCCTTCGCGCGGACGCGGTACTGGACCGGGGCGGGCGGGCGTGCCGCCGCCCTGGGAACCCGGCCCGTGACCCGGGGCCCCGCCTGGGGGACCGAGTTCCACTCGCCCGCCCTGGGCGGCCGGGTCTGGACCACCGAGCGCAGTACCGCGTACCCGGCCCACCTCACCGACCACCGGCTCTACGGCACGGTCTCCGTGCCCGGCGCCTCCCAGACGGCCACCGTCCTTTCCGCTCTCGGCAGCGGCGGCGTTCCCGTTGTGCTGGCGGATCTTCACTTCCCGCGCGCCCTGGTGCTGCGGGACGGGGAGCGTTACGAGCTCCAGATCGTGGCGGAGCCGCCGGGACGGCAGTCCCGTGGCGTCAGCGTCCACAGCCTGCTCGACGGCCGGACGGGGCGCTGGCAGGAGCATCTGGTGGCGAGGATCGCCGACGCGGGCAGCGGGCCGGAGACCGACCCGCACCCGGTGACGCCACCCGACCCCGCGGCGTTCATGGCGAGCGCGGACAGACACCTCTCGGGAGCGGACTTCTACCGGCATCTGCGCGCGCTCGGCTACCACTTGGGACCGTCCTTCCGGTGGATCGGTGACGCGTACATCCGTGGCGACGAGGCACTTGTCCGCTTCGTCGAACCCACGGAGATGAACGAGTCCCCGGACGGCTACGAGATCCACCCCGGTCTGCTCGACTCGTGCCTGCAGAGCGCCGTGGCGTTCGCGGTCACCGGCGAGCGGGTGACGGAGGAGGACGGGCTGGCCATTCCGTTCTCCATCGCCCGGCTGTCCTTCCCCCGCCGCCCGGTCCCCGGCCGGGAGTTGTGGGGACATGTCCGCGCGGTACGCGAGACCGGACCGGACGACGGCCTGCTCCAGGTGAGGTCCGCGGACCTGCGTATGTTCGACAGCGGTGGTGCCACGGTGCTGGCGGTGGACGACTTCCGGTTCCGCCGTGCTCCACGTGATCTGCTCCAGCGTTCGCTGAGGGAGGGCGTACGCCACACGTACGACCTCACCTGGACGGTGCGGAAGCCGGCCACGGCCTCCGTGACCGGTCCGGTGAGGAGCCGGCGGATCGCCCTGCTGGGCGCCGGCACCGAGCTCGGCCGCGCGGTGCGCGAGGCCTGCGCGGCGCACGGCCACGAGGTGGACCCCGTACCGGACGGCGGGGCCGGCACGCTGAGAGCCGACCTCGTGGTGGACGCCCGGTTCGTACCGGGCCGGGAGGGTGGCGTGGGACCGGCGGACGCTCTCGCCGCGGCACGGGAGCTGACCGGCACCCTGCACGCGGTGGACCGGACCATTCCGTACGCCGTGCTGGGCGACATGGGCGACATGGGCGGCGACCGCGCGGAGGGCGGCGGCGTCGGCGCTCCGGTCCGCGAGGCGGTATGGGGCCTGCTCGCCTCACTGGAGGCCGAGCAGACCGACCGGCGGCTGCTCCGGGTCGGGCTCGCCGCCGACTGGAACCCCTCGGTCCTGACCGAGGCGCTGATCCGGTCGCTCGACGAGGGTGTGCCCGAGCCGCGGCTCGTGATCGGCCCGGACGAGGTGCGGGTCGCCCGGCTCGTCCCGTACGACGCCGGCCCGGGGCCGGAGCCGGACGCCTCCGCGAGCGGTGGCGCGGCCCTGATCACCGGGGGGCTCGGCGCGCTCGGCCTGAGCACCGCCCGGTTCCTGGCCCGTCGCGGTTTCACGGCGATCACGCTCATGGCCCGCTCGGCGCCGGATGCCACGGCCCGGGCCGTCATCGACGAACTGGCCGCACGTGGCGTCCGGATGGGCGTCGTGCGAGGAGACGTCACCGATCCGGCGGCCTGCCGTGCGGCCGTGGCCCGAGCCGGACAGGAGGCGCCGCTGCGTACGGTGCTGCACCTCGCGGGCGTCACCGACGACCAGGCGTTCGACCGGCTGGACACCGACTCCTTCGACGCCGTCTTCGCCGCCAAGGCGCACGGGGCGGCGCACCTCGCCGATGCCCTGGCCGGCCAGGAACTGGACGCCTTCGTGCTCTTCTCGTCCGCGTCGGCGGTCCTCGGCAACGCCGGACAGGTCAACTACGCGGCGGCCAACGGATATCTGGACGGTCTGGCCATGACGCTGCGCGCCGCGGGCGTCCCCGCCACCAGCGTCAACTGGGGCCCATGGGCGCCGGAGGCCAGGGGTGGCATGGCCGCCTCCGCCGCCGTCGAACGGGCCATGGAACGGCGAGGTCTGCGGTCACTCACCGACGAGGAGGCCGAAGCGGTGATCCGGGCGGTCCTGTCCGGCGGCCCCAGGGGCCGGCTCGTGGCGGTGGCCCTGGACCGTGAGAGGTACGCACAACAGCTCGCGGACCATCCCAGGGCCGCCCTCGTACGGTCACTCGCCACCCGCCAGGTCCGTCCCACCGGAGCGGAGCCGGCTCGTGGCCGGCTGACGGAACAGCTCACCGGGCTCGACCGTGACGACCTCGTGGACCGGCTCCGCCAGGCCGTGCGGACCGTGGCCGGTGAGGTGCTGGGGGACGAGACCGCCATCGTCGACGACCTCGGGTTCACCGAGACGGGGCTGGACTCGATCATGGTGATCGACCTGCGGACGCGGCTGTCCCACGCCCTCGGCACGGACCTGCCCGCCACGGTGGCGCTCGACCACCCCACCGTCGACCAACTGGTGTCCTACGTCACCGATCTCCTCTTCGCGGCCGAGCCCTCCGAGCCCTCCGAGCCCTTCGGACCCTCCGGACCGTCTGCCGACTCGGCGGAACAGACGACAGCGGCACCACTCACGGCACCGGCCGCACCGGCCGCACCGGCCGCACCGGCTGACTCCGGTACCGGTCTGGAGGACCTGTCGTTCGAGGAGCTCGTCCAAGCCGTGCAAGCAGATGTGGTGACAGATGTGGTGACAGAGAAATGAGGGCGCACACCATGGAACCCGCGCAGATCCGGCAGCTCATGGAGGATCAGCTCAGGCACTCCCGGCGGCTCCAGGCACGAATTCAGGAGCTTGAGGACGAGCGGCACGCACCGCTCGCCGTGGCGGGCATGAGCCTGCGGCTGCCCGGGGGGCTCGACACTCCGGACGCCTACTGGGACTTCCTGCGCGCAGAGGGCACGGCCGACTCGGAGATTCCCGAGGACCGCCCCGGCCTGCGCGCGGCGTACGACCCGGTCCCGGGCAAGCCCGGCCGCTCCTACGTCGACCGAGCCGGCTTCCTCTCCGACATCGCCCACTTCGACGCCGAGTTCTTCGGTATCTCGCAGCGCGAGGCCAAGCTGCTCGACCCGCAGCAGCGGATGCTGCTGGAGACCGCGTGGGAGGCGATGGAGCGGGCGGGCATCGCCGTCCGCCGCTCCGACCGGCTCGACGTCGGCGTCTATCTGGGCATGATGGCCTCCGAGTACGGGGAGCGCCTGGCGGACCGCTCCGATCTGACTCGTATCGACCCGTACTTCACGACCGGCGGGGGGCTCTGCTTCGGAGCCGGCCGCATCAGCCATGTGATGGGTTTTCGCGGGCCGGTGCTGAGTGTGGACACCGCGTGCTCCTCGTCGCTGAGCGCCCTGCACCTCGCCGTCCGGGCGCTGCGCGACGGCGAGTGCCGCTACGCCCTGGTCTGCGGGTCCAATCTGCTGCTCTCCGCCGGCCTGATGGTCTCGCTCTGCCAGACCCGCGCCGTCTCCCCGGACGGCCGGTCGAAGTCCTTCCTCGCCTCGGCCGACGGATACGGACGGGGCGAGGGAGTCGGTGCCCTCGTCCTGATGCGGCTGGACGACGCCGAGAGCGAGGGGCGCCCCGTGCTCGCCACCATCCGGGGCTCGGCGGTCAATCACGACGGGGCGGCCGCCGGGCTCACCGCGCCCAACGGCCCTGCCCAGCAGGAGGTGTTCCGCGCCGCGCTCGCCGATGCCCGCGTAGGACCCGGTGAGCTGGGCTACGTGGAGGCGCACGGCACCGGTACCGCGCTCGGTGACCCCATCGAGGTCGGCGCCCTCGACGAGGTGGTCGGCGCGGCCGTACGCGAGCGGGGCGTGCCGCTGCCGATCGGCAGCGTCAAGGCCCGCCTGGGGCACCTGGAAGCGGCTTCCGGTATCGCCGCCGTCATCAAGACGGTGCTCATGCTCCAGCACGGTGAGATACCCGCCGCGCTGCCGGACGACGGCGCGGAACTGAACCCCCACATCCCGTGGGACCGGCTGGCCCTCACCGTGCCGCGCCGCGCGCGGCCCTGGCCGCTGGCCCGCAAGGTGGCCGGGGTCAACTCGTTCGGCATGAGCGGCACCAACGCCCATGTCGTTCTTGAGGCGTACGAGCCGGCCGGGCGGCCGGCACCCGCCGTCACCGGCCGTCCGGAACTGCTCACCCTGTCGGCCAGGGATCCGGTGGCCCTCGCGGAACTCGTGGGCGCGGTGAGCGGCTATCTCAAGAAGACGGACGAGGCCCAACTCCCCTCGCTCTGCCACACGTTGCGCACCGGGCGAGCCACCTTCGCCCACCGGATCGCCGTCACAGGAACGACGGCCGGTGAACTCGCCGACGGGCTCGCCGACGGACTCGTGACGGCACAGAACCTTGCTCCCGCCGTCGCGCGCGGGGAATCGGCCCTCCGCACGGTCGTGTTGCGGTTCTCCGGCGACGAGACACGGCTGGCCGAAGGGCTCGCCGAGCTCGCGGACGCCTTCCCCGCGGCGGTCGCCGGACAGACGGGGCAGGAGCGGGGGCCGGGCGGCGCGCTGGCCCGGCTCGTCGGGCGGTTCGGGATCCGTGTCCGTCCGGAGCGCGACACCGGGGCCGCGGAACCCGCGCGCCTGGAGTGGGAGTCTCCCGACGGCACGCGCTCGGTGCCTCTCGTCGGGCACGACCACGGCACAGCGCCCGGGTTGTTGCTCGCCGCTCTCGCCGGACTCTTCCGGGCGGGCGCGGATCTGAGGTTCGGAGAGCTGGGCGCGGCCGGTACCCCGCTGCTCGGCGATCTGCCGACGTATCCGTTCCAGCGCAAGCGCTTCTGGATCGACGAACCACCGGTCGGTGCGGGCAGCGCCCAACAGGACGCGGCCGTCGCCGGCCGACGGCGGGGCGCACCCGCGCCCGTGGACCGGGAGGCCGTGCGCGCCTACCTCATGGCCGAGCTCGCCGACGCCCTGCACGCCTCCGAGGAGCCTGACGCCAACGGGTCCTTCCTGGACGCCGGTGGTGACTCCATGCTGTCGGTCCTGTTCATCACCAAGGTCGAGGAGAACTACCGGCTGGGTCTGACGGCGGAGGAGCTACCGCTGGATCTGCCGCTCGGAGAGCTCTTCGGCCGGCTGGCCGACGACATCGCCGACCAGGCCCGTACCGCCGCTGCCGACGGGCGGGAGCAGGGCGTATGAGTCATTTCGTACGCCCACGGAACCTGGCGCGGCCCGCGCTCCGTCTCGTGGCCTTCCACCACGCGGGCGGATCGGCCGCCTCGTACTTTCCGCTGACCCGGCGGATGCCCGCCGACTGGGACGTGCTGCTGCTCGATCTGCCGGGCCGGGGCAAGCGCTACGCGCAGCCCGCCCTTGAGGACATGGACGAGATCGTGGCGGCGGTTACCGAGGACGTCCTGCCCTGGGCCGACGGGACGCCACTGGCCCTGTTCGGGCACAGTCTCGGGGCCGTCGTCGCCCACGAGACCGCGCGGGCGCTGGAGGCACGCCGCGCCGGACCCGGCTGGGTCGGTGTCTCGGGCCGGGGGGCACCGGGCCACGAGGTACTGACGAGGCTTCCCGACCACGACAGTTCGGACGCGGAGCTCATGGCCCGGCTGCGGGACATGGGCGGCATGCCGGCCCAGCTCGACGCCGTACCGGAGTTCCGCGACCGCTTCCTCCGGGTCGTCCGCAGCGACCTGCGCGCCGTCGCGGAGTACCGCCCCGACGCGCACCGCCCGCCGCTGGCCGCGCCGCTGACCGTCTTCGCTGCCACGCACGACTCCTGGGCGCCGCTCGCGTCCATGGCCGCCTGGGCCCGGCAGACGCGCGGGCGGTTCACCGAACGCGTCTACTCCGGCGGGCACTTCCACTTCCTCGGCGGTACGCGCGAGTCGTTCACCACGGACATGGTCGACGAGATACGGGCCGCGCTGCTGCCCATGTCCACCGTTCCGCCCTCTCCCGTCCACACGTCCCCGTGACCTATCAGCAGGAGGCGAGCACCATGGTGCCGGAAGCCGACCAGCCCGACATCCGTCCGCTCATGGCCGGGTTTCCCACCGGCGTCGCGGTGGTCACGACACTCGCGCCCGACGGGGAACCGTGGGGGATGACCTGCACCTCGCTGTGCAGCGTCGCGCTCGATCCGCCGACGCTGCTGGTCTGCCTGCGTCAGGGCAGTCCGACGCTGGAGGCCGTGAAGGGCAGCGGGGCCTTCGCGGTGAACATCCTGCACAGTCAGGCCCGTTCGACGGCGGAGCTCTTCGCCTCCGGCGCGAAGGACCGCTTCGAGAGGGTCCCGTGGCGCACGATGGGACCGATCGGAGGCCCGCACCTGTACGAGGCGGCGCACACGATCGCGGACTGCGCGGTCCAGGACGTGCAGTTGGTCGGGGACCACGCCGTGGTCATGGGGCGGGTCGTCGCCATCACGCAGTTGCAGTTGCAGCTGCCGCTGCTGTACGGCATGCGTCGCTACGGGTCCTGGATCGACGCCGCCGAGGACAGCCACCTGTACTACGACTTCATGTCCTGAGGCGCCCCGGCGGCCGAGGCGCGACGATGGTCCGGGCCGGTGCTGTGACCGGAAACCATTCCGGCCACAGCACTAGACACTGGCCCGGACAATCCGCCTGCCGCCCCAGGAGCAGAGGCCGGCCACCGCGAAGACGGCCGTCACCAGGGCCCAGCCCGCCGCGAAGCCGCCGGTCGCGTCGACCAGCAGACCGAAGGTGACCGGCCCCACCACGAACCCCGCGAAGAAGCCCATGGAGACCAGGGCCGACGCGTGGCCCGTGGAGCCGAAGCCGCTGCCCTGGGTCACCGCCACCATGGAGACCGCGTTGGCCGCGGCGGCCGAGCAGCCGAGGCCCACGGCTCCGATCCATACGAGCCAGGTCGCTCCGGTGGCCGCGGGGAGCAGAGCCCCGGACACCACCGAGGCGACGCTCAGGATGAGGAGCGACCTGGGGACGTCCAGCCGGTCGCTGAGCCGGGACCACAGCACTCGGCTGGCGATGCCGGACACGCCGATGGCGGCGATGAGCGCACCCGCGCTCCGTTCCCCCATGGACAGCCGCTGGTGCGCGTAGAGCGGCAGATAGGTGTTGAGGGCGGAGAGCCCGCAGCCGACGCACAGCGATACGGCCATCAGCCACCGGGTGGGGAGATTGGGCGCCTTGGGGAGGGCCGGCCGGAGTTTCGCCGGCCGTCCGGTGTCCCTGGGCAGCAGCAGCGCGGCCGCCAGTGCGGCCGCCAGCGCGACCGGGATGACGAGGGCGAGAGCGGCGCGCCAGGACATCGCCTCGGCCAGCGTGGGCAGGGTCAGTCCGGCGGTGAACGCGGCGAGCGGTACCCCCGACTGCTTGATCCCGACGGCCACCGCCCGCCGCTCGGCCGGTACATGAGTGGTGATCAGCTTGTTCGTCGACGGATTGGCGAGCGACTGGGCCGCTCCGCCGAGCACCAGCGCGGCGAGCAGGAACCAGTACGTCCTGGTGGCGATCAGCAGGGCGAAGTCGGCTGCGACGAGCGTCATCAGCACGGTGAAGGCGCGCCGGCCCCCCAACACGTCCGCCACCTGTCCCGCGTACAGGGAGAGAACGGTCGCCGAGCCGAAGGTCACCGCGGTCAGCACCCCCAGTCGCGAGCTCGACATGTCCAGATCCTCGATGAGGAAGGGCCCGAGCGCGCCTATCGCGTAGAGAACGAACATGGAGAGACCCATGCCGCCCGTCACGAGTACGAGGAGCGATGGCGGGACACGGGCGGTGTGTATCGGCCCTTTTTCGCTCGGATCGGCCGGCACGCTTGCACCCCCTGTCTTCGATGTGAATATATGACAACTCTAGACGGGGACTATAGCAAGGGGGGGTGTGGTGCTGGGCCCGAAAATGCCGGACACCAGGCGTGTGCGAGCGCAGTTGACGCGTCGGCGCATTCTCGACGCCGCTATGGAGCTCTTCTCCGAGCACGGCTACGAGGCGACGACCATCGCGTCCATCGCCAGGGAGGCCGGCGTCGCCGTGCAGACGGTCTACTTCTCGTTCGGGAACAAACAACAACTGCTCAGGAACCTGCTCAGTCTTCATCTCCCCTGCGACGACACCGCCGGAGCCGCGGAGCCCCACGCCGGGATCGCCGAGGCGCTCGCCGTGGCCGACCCGCGAGCGCAGCTCAGGCATCTGGTGCGACTTACCCGTGCGATCAACGAGCAGGCGGCCCCGCTCCTTGAGGTGCTGCGCAACGCGGCTGTCGCCGAGGACGACGGCGGGGACATGTGGCAGACGAACAAAGAGCAACGGCGCCTCTTCCAGCGGCAGTTCGTACACGCTCTGGCGGACGGGGAACTCCTGCCGGACGGGCTCGGACCCGAGCGGGCCGTCGACATCTGCTACGCGCTGCTGGGCCCGGAGCTGTACCACCTGCTCGCCTCGGAGCGGAAGTGGACACAGGAGCAGTGGGAGGACTGGGTCCACGAGGGCCTGTGCAGGCACTTGATCAGGGGCGGCGACCAACCGGACGGCTGATCCCTCTCCAGAGGTTATGCAGATCTCCTTCAGATCCCCTTCAGCGCGAGCCGTGCAGACTGCTGGGCGGAGTGGGTCATGCGTGTCCGACGGGGGAGTGACTGTGGGAAGCGACAGCGACAAACGGCCCCGGTTCCTCGTCGTCGCGGTGGGCGGGCGAGCCGCGTTCCACGGGACGATCGCCACCGCCCTGTCGGATCTGGCCGGCCGTACCGGACCGGCCGCTGCGGCGGACACCGGCGCGTCCGTACGGGAACTCGTGGCCCCCGGATCCCCTCCGCCCCCCACGGCTTCCCCGGAACCCGCGCCGGACGCCTATCGCCACGCGGTGGTGCGCGCCCGCAGGTTTCTGGACCGCGCGCTGCCCGACGCCGAGATCCGTCTGGTCAGCGCCGAAGGTTTCGCCGACGCCGCGCACGAACTACGGCGACTGACGGCCGACGAGCCGCGCGACGGCGACGACGCGCTGGCTCTCGTCCTGGTGGACGCGGGGCCCGGCGACGTACCGACGGCCACGCCGGGCGACGGCGACGGCCTCGGCGCGGGCCTCGCCCTCCTGCGCGCGGCGGTCGCCGCTTCCGTACGGTGCGACGTCGGGCCCTACACCGTCTTCGTCTACGACGAGGCGCCTTTGGGACCCGCGCTGCTGGCGCACCCCTACACCCGGCGGCGACTGCCCGCGCTGCCCTGGGTCCTGGCCGCCGACATCGTCTGCGCGTTCACCGACTACGTACAGGTCGGCCGCACCGGAGCCCCACTGCGCGGTGCCGCCCCGAGCACGCCCGCGCTGCTCGGCGACGAGCTGGCCGGTTTCCTGGACGAGCGGGCCGGCTCGGGCTGGGGCCTGCACTACTACACGGGCTCCGTCGTGTCCGGTCTGATCGAGGACCTGGAGGCGCGTGCGGATCGCGGCGGCAATCCCGTGCTGCGCGGTCCGAGCGAACACAGCCTGGCCTGCGGGGCACTCGCCCGGTGGCAGCTGGACGAGACGCCCTTCCTGATCGTCGTCACCAGCGGGATGGCCGACGAGTTCCGCGGCACCCTGGCCAATCTCCGGGACGCGCGCGCCCGGGGATTCATCGTCTGCGCCGAGTCGCCGCGGGACACGTGGTTTCCGTTCCAGGGCACGGTGCACGGCGCGGAGGACACCAGAGAGGTACTGCGGGCCAAGGGCATCCCGTTTCTCTATCTCGACGACCCCGAGCGGTTGACCGACCAATTGAACGAGGCGTTCGCGGCCTACGAGGCCGACCGCGGGCCGGTCGTGCTGCTGGCCACGCCCGAGGTGCTGCGCGCGACGGCGGTCACGGCCCGGACGCCACCCGCGCGGCACCCCGCCGGGACCCGCGCCGCGCCGGCCTCCCGGCCCGTCCGGGAAACCGCCCCGCGCGCACGGTTCACCGTCCACGAGGACGCTATGGCGCCTGTCGTGGAGATCGTCAATCGCGGCCCGGACAGGCTGCTGTGGCAGTGCGGCAGGCTCAGTACCGAGGAGCGCGATCTCGTCCACGACATCGCGGCGCGGGCCGGGATCGCCCTCGCCGACTCCCTCACCCGGCCCGGCTCGGTCGCCCGCTACCGGGACGGCGCGGTCGTACCGCAGTACCTCGGCACACTCGGCGTCTTCGGCTACTCGGACCGTATCCATGACTTCCTGCACCGCGGCGGACGGCTGCGGCCACGGGACGAACAGTGCCTGTTCTTCCTCAAGAGCCGGATCGCCGAGGCCGCGACGCCCTTCTCCCCGCGAGCGCTCGCCCGCTCGCTGCGCATCGCGCAGATCACACGGGAGCAGGAGCATCTGGCGCCCTTCGCCGACCACCGGCTGAGGTGCGACGCACTGGAGTTCCTGCGTGAGCTGCGCCGGCGGCTCGATGTCGCGGAACCGCTGCGGGCGCGGCGCCACCGCGCCATCGGGGAGAGCCGCGACAGCGCCTCCGACATCGTGCACACCCTGCCCCTTGTGCCGATGAGCCCCAACTACTTCTTCGACCGCCTCGGCTCGGTCCTCGACACCCTGATCACCACGCACGGGTACACCTACACCGGCGTCTTCGACGTCGGACGTGGCGGGCTCTCCGCCATCCGTAACCTGCCGCGCACCGGGCCCGGATTCTCCGGCTGGTACGGACGGGCCCTGATGGGCGACGCCCTCCAGGCGCTGCCCGCGGTGGCTCTGACCCGCGATGACAACGTCCTCGCCTTCGTCGGGGACGGCGCCGCAGCGATGGTGCCCGACATCGTGCCCACGCTGGTGCAGGAGGTGACCGTCAACGGACACCGGTTAGCGGGGAATCTGAGCGTCTTCCGGCTCATCGACGGCGGGCACTCGGTGATCCGCACCTACCGGGAGGGCCGCCAGGGCGGCGGGGCGGGCCGTCAGACGCGGCTCCTGCACCTCCTGGACGGCGAATGGGAGTGCGGCTACGGGGAGTTGACCGTCAGCCATCGTCATCTCACCGATGTGCGCCCCGGCGAACTCGTGGACCGGCTGCGCAGGCCGTCCACCGTCGATCTCTACTCCGTGCCGATGGCCCACAACAACGAGGGGGACGGGCTCAGTTCGCTCTCCTCCCTCGGCTGGCAGCGCGACCGGCTTCCCGAGCTGACCTTCGACATGGCCCGCCGGCCCGCCGCGCGGGTACGCGTTCGTCCCGGACGCTGACGTGCGCCCCGCCGCACGTGCCCGCTCACACTGAAGGAGAGCCCCGGTGAAGTTCGGCTTCCTGGCCCACGCGGTCAGCCCGGCCCACCGCAACCAGATACGCGGCCTCGACCTCTTCGGCCGGCTCCTGGACGACCACCGGGGCACCGTACGCGCGCCCGGCCCCCGTCGCCACGTTCCGCTGCCGCTGCTCGGCTCCGTCACCTCGCTCACCGGCAGCCGGTGCGACGGCGAGATCCGCGCTCTCGCCCACACCGCGGAGCAGATCCTGCGACGGCCCACCGCCGCCCGGGAGACGGTGGCCGACGAGGTGAGGGCACTGCGGGAGGCGGGCGCGGACATTGTCGGCCTCGGCGGTGCCACCTCGATCGTGGGGGACCGCGGACTCTGGACGGCATCGCACGTGGACGTGCCCGTGACCAGCGGCAACTCCCTCACCACCTATGCCGCTCACCAGGCACTCCACACCTGTGCGCGGCTCCTCGCGCTGCCGGTCGAGGACACCCCGGTCGTGGTCGTCGGTTACCCCGGTTCGATCGCGCTCGCCGTCGCCCGGCTGCTGCTCGCCGACGGGTTCCGGCTGGAGCTGGTCACCCGCCGCGGCCGTCGTTCCCCCTCCGCCCTGCTCAGCCATCTCGACCCGGCCGACCACACGCGAGTGACCCTGCGTGAGGACGTCTCGGAGTGCTACGCGACCCCCCGTCTGTATGTGGCCGCCTCCTCGTCCGGAGACGTCATCGACACCGGCCGGCTGCACCCCGGGTCCGTGGTGGTGGACGTCGCGCTGCCCCGGGACGCGCCGTCGGCGCCGACGGGCCGCGATGTGCTGGTCGTCGACGGCGGGCTCGTCAGCGCGGTCGAGGCGGTCGTGGTCGGTGACGGCGGCGGGCCGGCGCCCACCCAGCAACTCAACGGCTGCCTCGCGGAGACCATCGTGCTGGCCCTGGAGGGCCGCGCGGAGTGCTGGTCGCTCGGCCGCCGGATCGATGTGGAGGGGGTACGGTTGATCGGGGCGCTCGCGGCGCGGCACGGCTTCCTGCCGAAGCCGCTCGCCACCTTCGGCCGCACCCTTGCGGACGACGACATCGCACGGCTGGGCGACCACCACAGGCCGCGGTCCCGGCCCGCCCCGCAGCGGGACATCACCGCGGTGACCAGGCGCCGCTTCCGCGACCACGTCAACCCGCCGATGGCGAGACTGTTCGCCGCCCATGGCATGGACCGGGTGTTCACCCGCGCCGAGGGGTGCGTGCTCACCACCGTCGACGGCGTCGAGTATCTGGACTTCGTCGCCGGCTACGGCGCTCTCGGCCTGGGCCACAACCATCCGGACGTGGTCGCCCGGCTGCGCGGCTTCCTGGACCTGGGCGCGCCCACCTTCGCCCAGTACATCTCCATGCCGGTGCAGACGGCCGAGCTGGCGGAGCGGCTCAGCGCGGTGTCACCGGGCGGGCTGGAACGTGTCTTCTTCAGCAACTCCGGTACGGAGGCGGTCGAAGCCGCGCTGAAGGTCGCCCGCGCGGCCACCGGCCGCACCCGGCTGGTCCACGCCGACAACAGCTACCACGGCAAGACACTGGGCGCCCTGTCCGTCACCGGCCGGGACACGCACCGCACCCCGTTCGCCCCCCTGGTGGGCGATGTCGTGGGTGTGCCGTACGGGGACGCCGCCGCCCTCGCGGCCGTCATCGACGGCGCCGCGGCCTTCATCGTCGAACCGGTACAGGGCGAGGGCGGTGTCGTGCCGCCGCCCCCGGGCTATCTGCTGGAGGCGCAGCGTCTGTGTGCCGACGCCGGGGCCGTCTTCGTCCTCGACGAGATCCAGACGGGCCTGGGCCGGACCGGTGCCATGTTCGCCGCCGAGCACGACGGCCTGCGGCCGGACGTCGTCTGTCTGGCGAAGTCTCTCTCCGGCGGACTTGTCCCGATCGCCGCCACCTTGATCAGGGCCGGTCTCTGGGACGACGCCTATGGCAGCGGTGACCGCGCGATGCTCCACTCGTCCACCTTCGGCGGCGGCAACCTCGCCGCCGTCGCGGGCCTCGCCACGCTGGACGTCCTGGCGGCGGAGAAGCTGCCCGAGCGGGCCCGCGACACGGGGGCGTATCTGCGTGCCCGCCTGCGCGCGGTCTGCGAACCGTACGGATTCATCCGCGAGGTGCGTGGCGTCGGACTGATGAACGCCATCGAGATCGACGGCGACTTCTCCGGCGCCGCGGGCGCCATGGCCGACGAGATCCTCACCCGGCTGCCCGGTGATCTGCACACCCTCGTCGACTGGCTGCCCGAGGACGTACGCACGGCGATGAGCCGGGCGGGCAAGGCCCTGGAGGCCTCGCTGGGCGACTTGATGTGTCTGCGCTTCGTCGGACAGCTCGCCCGTGATCACCGGATACTCACGTTCGTCACGGCGAACCGCAACCGGGTGCTGCGTATCCAGCCCCCACTGTCGCTGACCACGGAACAGGCCGACCGGTTCGTCATGGCGGTCGGCGCGGTCTGCCACGACCTCGCCCTGCACGCGGATGTCATCGGCGTCCGCACGGCGGGGACCCCGACCCTCGACGAAGGATGATCACTGTGAACACAGGAGTCACTTCTGCCGGCGCGATCCTGGAGCGGCTGACAGCCACGCTGGAGGAGAAGCTCGGCCTTCTTCCCGAAGAGATCAGCCCCGAAGCGAAGTTCAAGGAGGATCTGGGTCTCGACTCCCTCGACATGGTGGAACTGCTCACCATCGTGGAAGACGAGACCGGTGCACCCGTCGAGGACGAGACGGCGCTCGCGATGACCACGATCGGCGATGTCGTCGACTACCTGTCCGCCTTCGGGACCGGAGAGGGGGCGTGAGCGGGCGGCGCGTGGTGGTCACCGGCCTTGGGCCGGTCACGCCCATCGGCGTCGGCCGGCACGAGTTCTGGCAGGCACAGCTCAAAGGGGTCAGCGGTATCCGTCCCATCACCCGGTTCGACGCGACCGGACTGCCCGTACGCATCGCCGCAGAGGTGGACCTCCCCGACGCTCTCGCCCCGAGCCGGCGCGAGGAACTGTCCACCGACCGCTGCACCCACCTCGCGCTCGCGGCGGCCGGGCTCGCCCTCCAGGACGCCTCGCTGGATCTCTCGCACGAGGACAGGGACCGCGTGGGCGTGGTGCTGGGGACGGGCGCGGGCGGGGTGGGCAGCTGGGAGACGAACGTCCATCTGCTGGAGACAGCGGGGCCGAACAGGATCGGTGCGCGCTCCGTGGTCATGTCGATGTCCAACAGCGCCGCCTCCCATATCGCTCTCGCGCACGGCATCACCGGCCCCAGTACTTCCGTGGGGACGGCCTGCGCGTCCGGTGGCGAGGCGCTGATCGGTGCCCACCAGATGATCTCCTCCGGGGAGGCCGATGTGGTGCTGGCCGGTGGCGCCGAAGCACCGGTCACCCGCCTGCTGGTGGCGGGTTTCGCCAGGACGAAGGCGCTGTCCACGCTCAACGAGGAGCCCGAGCGTGCCAGTCGTCCGTTCAGCGCCGACCGGGCCGGCTTCGTGCTCGCGGAGGGAGCGGCGGTGCTGGTCCTCGAATCGGAGGAGCACGCGCGTGCCCGGGGAGCCGATGTGCTCGCCACACTGAGCGGCTACGGGCGTTCGTCCGACGCCTACCATGTGACCAGCCCGCACCCGGAAGGGGCGGGGGCCGCGCGCGCGATGCGCGAGGCCCTGCGCTCGGCCGGCTGGTCGGCCGCCGGAATCTCGTATGTCAACGCGCACGGCACGGGGACGGTGTACAACGACGCGTCGGAGGCGAAGGCGCTGCGGACCGTCCTGGGAGAGGCCGCCGGGCGGATACCGGTCTCCGCGACCAAGTCGATGACCGGCCACAGCCTGGGAGCGGCCGGCGCCCTGGAGGCGGTGGTGTGTGTGGAGGCGCTGCTGCACGGACTGGTGCCACCGACCGTCAACCTGGAGGTGGTGGACCCCGAACTCGGCCTGGACGTGGTGGGCGCGGAACCGAGAGCGGCTCGGCTCACCACCGCCCTCTCCAACTCGTTCGCCTTCGGGGGACACAACGTAGTCCTCGCCTTCGGGGCCGGAACGACCTGACGTCGCAGGCGTCGCGGCCCGTGCCCGAGCCCCGTCCCCCGGGACGTCGCGGCAGCGGGGGCGGCCCCTTCGGCCTGCGGTTTTACGGTCTTTCCCGCCCGCCGGAGCCGTCTCGCGTCCGAGCAACCTGGGAGAAGACGGGCGTCGGACCCCTCTGCGACACTCACCGAACCGGGGGCGGAAGCGAAGCCCTCACCGGCCATGGTCAGGAATGGCTCATCTCCTCGTGAGCGGCCTCGCGGCCCGAGCTCATACGGCATGTGCCCACCGGCCCACGGCGAGGCGGTGATTCCTGGGTGACCGGACTGCCGCACTCTTCGGAAGGACATGACATGCACGACGCGCACACCACAACACGTCCCGTCTGGGACCGGATCGAAGACCTGGACGAGCTGAGGGTCTGGGACGAGCTCAAGGTCTGGGACGAGCTGAAGGTCTGGGACGGGCTGAAGGTCTGGGACGGGCTGAAGGTCTGGGACGAGCTCACCGTGTGGGACGAGCTCACCGTCTGGGACGCACACGACATCAGTGGCACGGCCGAGGTGTGGGACCTGGCCACCGTCTGAAGCCCCGTGGTCGAGGTCTGATCCCACTCCGTGCGACGGACCACCTCGGGCTCGGCGCAGGGCCCGGCACATCCGGGTCCTGCGCCGGAGACAGCGCCGGAGACAAAGGCGGCCCAGAGACAACCGAAGGAATACCGCCGTGACGCAGATGGACGATCCGCCGTCAGCCGCCGCCCTCGTGCGGCCTTTCCCCGGCACCTTCGCGGTGCGGACAGGGGTGGCGGACGACTGGGACGAGTACCTGGGCGCCGGCGCTCCGGTGACACTGAGCCGACGCTGGATCATGCTCGCCGAGGGGCGTATCCCCGGGGGTGCGCGCACGCTGGAGCTCTCCGGTGACGGAGGACCGTCCGTGGCGCTCGTCGGCGGCCCCATGGACCGGCCGACCGGCCATGTGCGGTTCGACCCCCACCGCGTGCTCTCCGGCGGGTCGGTCGACGACGGCGTGGCCGTGCACGGACCGCACCCCTGGCGGGGGCTCGCACCCGAAGAGGCCTTTCCCTGCTGCCTGTTGATGTTCCCGAACTACGAGAGCGCCCCGGTCGGACCCGGTGCGCACGATCCCGCCGCGGTGCGGGCGTATGTCGACGGGCTCGTCGACTGGTGCCGGGAACAGGGCATGCGCAGCATCGCGGCGCTGTTCCTGAGGCCCGACTTCCCGGAGTTCCTGGACGCCCTGCGCACGCGGGGTTTCGATGTGGTCCCGATGGTCGACCGCTGTGACATGGACGTCACCTGGCCGGACTTCGACGGCTATGTGGCCGGGCTGCCGCGCAAGCGCCGCTTCGCCGTGCGCCGCGAACTGCGGGACATCGCGCTCCGCGGTGTGGTGATCAGCGAGCGCGCGGTCCGGGACCAGGAACCGGAACTGGTGCGGCTGCGCGCGCAGATCGTGACCAAGTACGGCGGGACCCCGGACCCGGAGCGTGAGGCCGGCTCGCTGCGACACCTCCGCGAACACTTCGGCCCGGGGAACGTCATGGTGGTGGAGGCGCGGCAGGACGACGCCCTCCTTTCCTTCAGCATCCTCGTCCGCGACGGAGCGCGGTGGACGGTTCTGATGAGTGGCACCGACTACGACCGCCCGGACGCCTCGTTCACCTACTTCGCCACGATGTTCTACCGGCCCGCAGAACTCGCCCCCCGGATGGGCATTACGTCGATGGCCTACGGCCTCGGCACGCTCCAGGCGAAGAAGCTCCGTGGATGCACCGTCAGCACGCTGTCCGCGGCCGCACTGTTGCTCGACTGAGGAGGAGAGGTCCGTGCCGCCACAACCGGTACCACACCACGACGGCAAGGTATTGCTCGTAGCCGACCAGGGGCTCAAGTCCGGTGACCGGCTGACCCCGTCACAGGTCGACCGCAAAGTCGAGGACTTCTACGCGGCGATCGGCGGTGAGCCGTTCTTCCGGGCTCTGACCGCACGCTTCTACGAACTCGTCGCCGAGGACGAGGTGCTGGCGCCGCTGTTCCCGGTGCCCGACTGGGCTCTGCACGCCGATCGCCTCGCCGGGCACTTCGTCAGGATGTACGGCGCCAACGATCTGACCGCGGCCTGGGAACCGCGTCTGCATCAGGCGCACAGCCAGGCCCTCATCGCCCGGGAGCACCGGCTGCGCTGGCTGGAGCTGATGGCCCGGGCCGGTGCCTCGCTGAACGCCCCGGAATCCGAGTTCGGCGAGTTCATGACCATCATGAAGGTGGCCAGCGGCGAGATGATGGCCGCGTCGAGGGGCGCGGCGCTGGCGCGCGGCGAACGATTCCACTGGGACGGGTCGCCTCGATGACCGGTCGGCCGCCGCGCCGTGTGGCGGTCGTCGGGGCGGGGGCGGCGGGGGCGTTCTTCACCCTGGAACTCTCGCGGCTGCGACCGGACATCACCATCGATCTCTACGACCGGGACAGTCGGGGACCGGGCGCCGGAATCGTCATGTCCACCGACTTCATGGACCGCGTCCAGCGCGTCTTCCCGCGCGCCTTCGCGCTGCCTTCGACGGCCAGGGGCAGCTGGCACCGCACACTGACACTCTGTGGTGACGAGCGCATCTGGTCGGGTGCCTACGGCATGGTGGGACTGCGTCGCAGGACCTTCCACAACCATGTGCGCGCACTGGCGGCCGACGCGCCGCGGGTGCGCCTGATCCGCCGGACCGTCCCCTCGATACCGGAGGGGCGGGACGCGCCCGATGTGATCGTCCTCGCCGACGGGGCGGGCAGCCGATTGCGCCGCTCCCGGCCCCAGGCGTTCGGTACGACCGTCACCGCCGGGCGGACCCGCTTCCTGTGGGCCGCCGCGCCCGTCGTGCGGGAGCCCTCGTTCGTCCTCAAGGACCTGCGTCCGGGGCTGCTGATCGTGCACTCCTATCCGCACGCCGCCGACGAGAGCACGTTCATCGTCGAGGCGGACCCCGCCACTCTGGCCGGCCACGGGCTGGACGACCGGCCGCTCCCCGAGATCGAGAAGCGGCTCGCCGCGATCTTCACCGACGAACTGCGCGGTGCGCCGCTGTACGCCCAGACAGCGGGCTGGCAGCCGTTTCGCACGATCGTCAACGACCGCTGGCACGACGGCCGTTCCGTGCTCATCGGGGACGCCGCGCACACCGTGCACTTCTCCACCGGCTCCGGAACCACCCTGGCGATCGATGACGCGCTCTGCCTCGCCGGTGCGCTCGCCGAGGGGACCACGGTCCCCGCGGCGCTCGACACGTACGCGCGCACCCGCCGACCGGTGATCGCGGCGGCGCAGGCCGAGGCCCGGGAGAGCGTGGAGTGGTTCGAGACCCTCTGCCGCCGCGGCCGGACGAACGGCCACCGCACGGTCTTCGCTCTGCGCAGCCGCAGGACGGTGAACACCTTCGACCGGCTGCGCCACCGCGACCCGGAGTTCGTGGCACAGACCGTGCACCGGCTCGCGGGCCTGCCCACCGACGCCGAGCCCCGTGATGTGCCGCTCACGATCGGAGGGCTGATCCTGGCGGGCCGTGTCGCGGAGGCGGACGGCTCCTGGGAGAAGCCCGGCGCACTGATCCTGCGCACGGCGGACGGCGCCGTGCGCTGCCCCGTCGTGGACGGCGCGACGGATCCGCGCGTGTTGAAGGCCGCGGGTGCGCGGGCGGTGGGGCTGCTGGTCCAGGTGTCCGCCCCGGACGGGTCAACGACCGGGGATCCGGCCACCGTCGCGGGCGATGCCGCGGCGCGGGGCTTCGACTTTCTCGCCGTACCCGCCCAGCCCGGTACGGGCCGCATCGCCCGCACCAGGCGCGCCGAGGAGCTGACGTTCGCCGGAGACCTCCCGGTGGCGCTGCTCTCGGCGGCCGGCCTCTCGGCGGACGAGATCAACACACTGATCGCCTCCGGACGCACGGACCTGGTCGCTCACGTGCCCGCCGATCCGCCGGGCACCCAGGCCCGGCACGAACCGGCGTAGGGACGCGATGACCACGCGTACGACACAGCCGGGACCGACGGTGGAGAGGACGAGGAGCTCAGAAGTAATGGCTCATCAATTCGGTGGACCACCGGGGTACTTGGATCTCGCCACGCGGCGCGAACTCCGGCAGGCAGGGCTTGATATCGAGCACCGGGCTGCCGTCGAGGGCGTCGAGTCCGCGCACGGAGAGCGTGAGACCGTCGACCGCCACCAGCTCACAGATGGTGACGCCCAAGTGATTGGGCCGGTTCGGCGCGCGCTGGGCGAGTATCCCCGTCCGGGGCCACGACGGATTTCCCCGGGGGTGTTGTGTTCCCCGGCAGACCCGGTCGATCCGATGAAAGAGGAACACGACCTCGATATGAGAGTAATCGCCCAGTCCGAGCGTCGCGTCCGCGTCCAATTCCTCCGGATCGATTTCGATGCGGCATTCGACGCCTCCCCAGTTGTCCTCGACGGACTCCCGCCGCGATCCGCGGACGGTACCGATGGGGACGAACGAATGTGGCATGGAAATCCCTTTCGACGCGGCCGTCCCAGAATTTTCGATCATGCCCCTGTCCTGACAGGGCGTCAATCCTCATTTCGGGCGGGAGCCTGCACATGACCGATGCCGAGCGGATTCAGCGGGGCCGTACCTCGATCTGGTCCAGGCTGTTGCCGGACCCGGGACCGGGGCGGCTTCTCGTGCTGTGCACAGCCGTGGCGAGTCTCGGCAACGGCCTGTACATGACGGGCGGTGCCGTCTACTTCGTCCGGGTGGTGGGACTGTCCCCGGGGCAGGTGGGCATCGGCCTGTCGACGGCCGGTGTGATGGCCCTCGTGCTCGGTGTCCCGGTCGGCTTCCTGGCCGACCGCTTCGGGCCGCGCGGCACGACCGCCGTGCTCGCGCTGTGCAAGGCGGCGATGCTGATCTCAGCGGCGTTCGTCCACTCCTTCCCCATGTACGTGCTGATGGCGGCGTTGCTGGGCACCGCCGAGCAGACCGGCCATGTCGCGCGCGGCGCGCTGGTGTCGGGGGTCATGGGCAGGGAAGGGCGGGTGAAACTGTCGGCCTATATGCGCTCCGTGTTCAACGGGGGTTTCGCGCTCGCCTCGTTGGCGGCCGGCTTCGTCATCGCCGTCGACTCGCCCGATGTCTATCTCGCCCTGTTCTGGGGGAACGCCGCCGCGATGGTGGTCGTGTCCGGTCTGTACATGCGGTTGCCGCGGGTGCCCCGGCAGCCCAGGAAGCCACGCCGGAAGGGCGGGCCCTCGGCGGTGCGGGACATGCCGTACATCCTGGTCGCCCAGGTGTCCGGGCTCGCCAGGATCGGTCCGACGGTGCTCGCGCTCGGCATACCGCTGTGGCTGGTGACCCATACCGACGCGCCACGGGCGATGGCGGCGTGGCTGATGCTCATCAACACGCTGATGGTGGTGTTCCTACAGGTCTATGTCGCCCGTGACGCCGACACGGTGCCCGGCGCGAGCCGCCTGCAACGGTGGGCGTTCCTGGTGCTCGCGGTCGCGTGCGCGGCCGCGGCTCTGTCCGGCGGCATCCCGGGGTGGGCCGCCGCCGCGGTGCTCGCCGTCGCCACCGTACTCTTCACGCTCGGCGAGATCTGGGGGGAGGCGGCCCGCTGGGGCCTGCGCTACGAGTTGGCGCCCGACAACGCCCAGGGGCAGTACGGCGGGGTCTTCGCCACCGGCGACGCCTTGGCGGTGATCGCGGGCCCCGTCCTCGTGACGACCGTGCCGGACCGTCTCGGCCTCGTCGGCTGGCTGTTGCTCGCCGCCCTCTTCCTGATCTCCCTGGCGCTCAGCGGTCCGGCCGTGCGCTGGGCCGTGCGTACGCGCGTCTCCGATTCCGAAGAGAGCAATTCACGAGACGCCGTGCCCACCACCACGCCGCGACAATGAGCCTTCGACCCGACCAGATGGATTCGGCTCGCCCCAAGGAGTCAGTGATGTCCAGTAATCTGCCCGCCTTCAAGGAACTCATCGGCCAGGCGAAGCATTCGGCCATTCATCTTGAGATGCGCGACATGTACACCCCGCAAGGCGCGCTTTTCGTGGACTGGCAGGCCGGTAAGCCGATCGAGTACGACCGGCACCTCGACTGGGTCGAGCTCGTGCAGGAGACCGTGGGCCGCGGTGTCGACTGGCGGCGGCTGCGGATCGTCTCGGAGCCGGTCACGGACTTCATACGCTACGAGTGGGAGACGACGACCATCGTCAACGTCCCGGCGGGCGAGAAGGTGCGCTGGCTGCCCCGCCGCCTGGTGTCCGACCTGCTGCTTCCTGGCAACGACTTCTGGGTGTTCGACGGCAAGTTGGTCCGGTTCACGCACTTCGCGGGCGACGGCTCGTGGGGACCGCACGAACTGACCGAGGACCCGGCCCTGGCGAAGATGTGCACCGACGCGTTCCACGCGGTCTGGGAGCGCGGCATCGACCACGCGGAGTACGAGCCGGTGTGGGCCCCCGCCGCCGAGAAGGGCTGAGCCGCCCGTGGCCGAACCGTACGCCCCGATGCCCGACGACTGGCAGCGCGCGCTGGCCGTCGTCGCCCACCCCGACGACCTGGAGTACGGCCCGGCGTGTGCCGTGGCGGCCTGGACCGCCGCCGGCCGCGAGGTGGTCTATCTGATGGTGACCCGTGGGCAGGCCGGCATGGACACCATGGATCCCCTGGAGGCGGCACGCGTCCGGGAGGAGGAGGAACTGCGGGCCGCCGCCCTCGTCGGCGTGAAGGAGGTCGAGTTCCTCGACCACCGGGACGGCGTCATCGAGTACGGTCTCCCGCTGCGCCGCGACATCGCCGCCGCCATCCGGCGGCATCGTCCCGAGATCCTGGTCACGCTCAACTTCCACGAGCGATGGCGGGGCGGTGACTGGAATTCTCCCGACCACCGTCATGTGGGCCGCGCCCTGCTGGACGCGGCGGGTGACGCCGGGAACCGCTGGATATTCCCCGAACTCGCCGAGGAGGGGCTGCGACTCTGGAAGGGCGTACGGTACGCCGCCGTCGGCGGTTCCCCGCTCGCCGACCACGCCGTCGATGTGACGGGCTTCGTGGACCAGGGGGTGGCCGCCCTGGAGGCTCACCGGTCGTACCTCGACTATCTGGGCCCGGACCATCCCATGGCGGACGCCCGCGCGTTCCTGGAGAGGAAGGTACGGACGTTCGGCGAGCGGTTCGGTGGTATCCCGGCCATCGCGTTCGAACTGATCGGCGTCTGACCCCGGTCGGCTTGACGTCACCCACGACCGCGCTCTATCTCTGGAGTTGAACACTGGAGATCAACTCCAGTTGAAGCCGGAGCCGCGGAGTGTCCATGCAGCCGATCGCCAACACCCAGCAAGCTGAAGCGTGGAATGGTCACGAGGGGGCGCACTGGGCCGACAACCCCGACCGCTACGACTCGTTGAACGGCGGATTCAACGACGCGCTGTTCGAGGCCGCCGCGATCGGCGAGCGCGATCGCGTGCTCGACATCGGATGCGGCACGGGCCAGACCACCCGCCTCGCCGCTCGCAGGGCGGCCCTGGGGCAGGCCGTGGGGATCGACATCTCCGCACCCATGGTGGAGCGGGCGCGGACCGTCGCCACCGGGGAAGGCATCGACAACGCGGTCTTCGAGCAGGGTGACGCGCAGGTCCACGCCTTCCCCGCCGGCCACTACCATGTCGCCCTCAGCCGAGGCGGGGTCATGTTCTTCGCCGACCACGTCGCCGCGTTCAGCAATATCGGCGGCGCGCTGCGGCCCGGCGGGCGGCTCGTCTTCATCTGCCCGCAACTGCCCTCCCCGGAAGGGGACTCGGCCCGGATCTTCGCGCCGGTGAACGCGCTCATCCGCCGCCCGTCTCCCGCGCAGCGGGGCATGGTGTCGCTCTCCGATCCCTCTCACGTCCACGAAGTGCTCACAGCCGCGGGGTTCACGGAGGTGACGGTGGACGGCGTCGAAGGCCTCGTCGACTGGGGGCGGAACGCCGACGAGGCCGTGGACTTCTACTTCGCGATGGGGCCGGTCCGCTTCAATCTCGACGGCCTGGACGAGGGGGTCGTCAGGGATGCCCGCGAGCGGGTGAGGACGGCGCTCCAACCGTACGAGACCCCGGAGGGCGTCCGGCTGCGCGGCGCCGTCTGGCTGGCAACGGCCACGCGTCCCTGACCTCCACCCCGAACAGAGGTCTACAGAGGTCTCCCGGCGCGGGGACGAATGCACATTGTCTTAAGAAGTTGCCCAGACCGGCACCGCGACACTGGGCGGGGCGCCTGGGGCGGGAATCACTGATCCACCGGATCCCGGGCCTCCCTTCCGGCGAAGCGAGCATGTCATTCCTGGGGGCCCTGAGTGAGCACAGCGACCACGATCATCGCGGGCACGCCCGATACGAGCGGGCGCGGCGGGGGCCGCGCGGTCCTGCCCGGACTCAGGGAGGGCGCCGCGCATTCGGGCACCCTGGACGGGCTGTTCAGTCTCGCTGCGGCCAGGCGCCCCCACGAGGTCGTCGTCGCCGACGGCGGCCGCACACTCACCTACGAGTCGGCGGAGAGCGGTTCGGGCCGCCTCGCCTCGGCGCTGCTGCGCTACGGGGTGCAACTCGGTGACCCCGTGCTCGTGCACTGCTCGGACCATGCCCAGGCGCTGGTGGCCCAGCTCGCCGTGCTCAAGCTGGGCGCGGTGTGCGTGCCCGTACCACTGGGGGTCGACGACGCCTCCCTCGCGCGGATCGCCTGCCTGAGCGGTGCCACGCTCGTTCTGTGCAGCGGTGCCACCAAGGAGCGGTGGTCGCTTCCCGCGATGGTGCTGGACGACGAGCGGACCTGGGCGAAGATCACGCCCCTCCGGGTGGACGGTTCCCTGCCACGGTCGGGCCCGGCCGATGTCGCCTACCTCCTGACCGAACTCGGCGCCGACGACGGTGTGACGGGGCATCTCGTCGACCACCGGGCCTGGCTGTTCGCGGTCGGTGCCCGGCTGCGCCGGGCCGGCCGGCCCACCCGTGGTGTGACGGTCGGTCAGGAAGCCGGTGGTGTGCGGGCCCTGCTCGCGGTGTGGTGGGCGGTCGCCGCGGGCAGCGGGTTTCACGGACCGCGTCCTCCGGGTGCGATCGAGTCCGTGCCCCGCCTGCGCGGGTCGGGTACGGCCACGGTGTACGGACCGGACGAGTACGAGGCGGTGCTGGCGGAGTCCCGGCCGGGCACGCGGGAGCGGCTGGGCACGGTCCTGATCACCGGCGGTCCGTTGCCGGCCGGGCTCGTGGAGCGCCATGCCGAACTGCTGCCCTTCACCCGGCTGTTCGCGGAGTTCTCACCGCGCGACGGCGTCATGCCCTGGACGGCGGTGGACTGCACGGCGGGCGCCCGGAACCCGGCGGGCCAGGTCGGTATGGGTGCCGCTGTGCCTCGTGTCCGTGTGACGGTCCGCGATGGGGACGGCCGGGTGCTGCCCACGGGCGGTACGGGGCAGATCTGGGCCGCGGGCACCGCCCTGCCCTTCGACAGACTGTGCGACGGCTGCTACGAGCCGGCCGCCAGCCACCGGGGCTCGTTCACGGACTCCGGGTACACCGGGCGCTGGACCGAGAACGGCTCGCTCGATGTCATGGGCCGCACCCGGCCCCTTGGTTCCGGGGCCGCGTCGCACGCGGGTTTGTACTGAGCGCGAAAAAGCGCGCCGCGCGCCCGGTGGACCCACCGGGCGCGCGGCGCCTGCTGTACCGCTGTCCTACGGGCTGGTGAACTCCACCGCGTCCACGTCGAACGAGTTGTTCTGCGGGGAGGTGAACACCAGATACAGCCTGTGGGTGCCCGCGAGCGCCTCGACGGGCACGGCCGGGGTGGCCCTGTAGGTGTCCCAGCCACCGGTGTTGGGGACCGGGGTGGTGGCGAGGAGCCGCCCATCGGGAGCGTCGGCCCGGAGCTCGATCGCGCCGACGCCGTACGGCGAGGACAGCGTGTAGCTGACACCGCTGATGCCTTCGACGCTCATCGGGTCGAAGGCGATCCAGTCGCCGTCGCTGATGTCGCCGATGCGCTTGCCGTTCTCGGCGCCGGCCTGTGAGATCACGCGGGTGCCGGACTGCGCGTCGTAGTACTCGGCCTGCTTGTGCCTGGGCTGGAGGACGGCGCGGCCGTAGCCGGTGAGCGCGGAGGCGCCCGGGGCGCCCTTGTCGGTGTACTTGGCGTTGAGTACGTAGGTGAGGTCCGCGCCCTCGGGATGACCGCCGAGGTCACCGGTGTCCACGGTGCCCTCGCAGCCCGGGATGTCGGTGGTCGGGTGCTCGTGGTCGTCATGGCCGAGAGCCGGGTTGACGGTGACCTTGGAGCAGTCGACCGGCCCGTCCTCCGGATCGGTGACCGTGACCTTGTAGGGGATCTTGTCGCCGAACGTGATGAGTTTGCCGTTGACCGGGAAGTCGATGGTCACCTTCGGCGCGGTGTTGCCCGCCGTGATGGGGATGTTGGCGTAGCCCGACTTGCCGGTGGAGTCGGTGACCTTGAGCTGGGCGGTGAAGTCCCCCGCGGTGGTGTACGTGTGGGTGGGGGCCGCCTCGGTGGAGTCGTATGTGCCGTCTCCGTCGAAGTCCCACGCGTAGGTCAGCGCGTCGCCGTCCGGGTCCGTGCTGCCCTCGCTGGAGAAGGCGACGTCGAGCGGCAGGGGCCCGTTCGTGACGGAGGCCGAGGCCTTGGCGACCGGGATGCGCTGCCCCTGGGCGTAGTCGATGCGGTACAGGCCCGAGTCGTTGTTGCCGCCGCCGAAGGAACTGCCCCATTCGAGGACGTACAGCGAGCCGTCGGGTCCGAAGGTCATGTCCATCGGCTTGTTGAACTTCGCCGAGGACAGGAAGTCGTTGATCTTGAGGAGCTTCGCGTCCTTGTCGAACCGGATCTCCTTGACGTAGTTGCGCGCCCACTCGTAGAAGAAGCCGGCTCCGTCGAAGTAGGCGGGGAACTTCGTCGGGGAGGGGTTCGCGCTGTCGTAGCGGTAGACCGGGCCGCTCATCGGGGCGGACCCGCCCTCACCCATCTCCGGGAACTCCTCGGAGGCACCGTAGCCGTACCAGATCTCCGGCTGTGTCAGGTCCGGCAGTTCGGTGAGCCCGGTGTTGTTGGGCGAGGGGTTCGTGGGGTTCGCGCAGTCGAACTTGGCGCCGACTTCCTTGGTGTCCGGGTTGTACGGCGCGTACGCCTGGTTGTTGCCGTGGCAGAACGGCCAGCCGAAGTTGCCCGCCTTCTTGATGACGTTGTACTCGACCAGGCCCTCCGGTCCTCTGTTGGTGGTGGGGGCCCCGCGGTCCGGTCCGTAGTCGGACACATGGACGTATCCGGTCTTCTGGTCGACGGTGAAGCGGAACGGGTTGCGGAAGCCCATCGCATAGATCTCGGGGCGGGTCTTCTTGGTGCCGGGCTTGAAGAGATTGCCCTTGGGGATGGTGTAGCCACCGTTCTTGGTGGGCTTGATGCGCAGGATCTTGCCGCGCAGGTCGTTGGTGTTGCCCGCGGTGCGCGCGGCGTCGAGCATCTCCTTGCCCGGACGCCAGTCGATCGGCGCGTACCCCTGCCAGTCGGGGTCGAGGTTGGGCGGTACGTCGTCGCCGACGCTGAGATAGAGCGTGCCGTCCGGGCCGAACTCGACGGCGCCGCCGGTGTGTCCGGGCTCCGGGAAGGTGCGGTCCCGGTAGGCGGGCACGTCGAGGAGCTTCTTCTCGCTCGCCATGTCGAGTGTGTTGCCCTTGATGGTGAAGCGGGAGAGGCGGTTGATGTCCTTCGTGGCGCCGGCGGGGGAGTGGTACAGATAGATCCAGCCGTTCTTGCTGAAGTCCGGATCGAGTTCCATGCCGATCAGGCCGTCCTCGCCGCCGGTATAGACGTCGAGCTTGCCGGCCGTGACGGTGGAGTGGGCTTCGGGGTCGAAGATCTTGACCTCGCCGCCCCGCTGGACGTAGAAGACACGGCCGTCCTTGGCGACGTCGAGCTCCATCGGGTCGGCGGTGTTGTCGTCGAGGGTGACCTTCTCGTAGCCGCTCCAGACGGTGCCGCCGCAGTCGCCCGCCTCGGTGCCCGCGGCCCACTTCAGTCCGCCGATGACATGGTCCCGGAAGAACGCTTCGCTGTAGGCCGGGGTGTCATGTCCCATCGCGGTGGCCCAGACCTTGCCGCCCTGGGTGTTGCGACACCAGGAGATGGGGTGGTCGGCGCCCATCGCGGAGCCGCCCGGGTCGTAGGTCGTCTCGTCCGCGGTGACCAGGACGTGCACGTCGCCGCGGGGGTTGCGGTCGAAGTTGTACCACTCCTCGGGGCGCTCCCAGCGCTCGGGCAGGCCCTTCGTGGAGGGATGGACGCGGTCGGCGACCTTGGCGGTTCCCTGGAGCACGCCGGGTGAGTGGGCCGGCATATGGACGCCGCCGTTGATGGTCTCGTCCCACCACGGGAACTGCTCCTCGACGCCCATGTCGAGGGTGTTGTGGATGGCGACGACGCCCTTGCCGCTGCGTACGTACTTCTCCATCGCGTCGCGCTGTGCGTCGGTGTCCCACACCATGCCGGAGTTCTGCAGCATGACGATGGCGTCGAAGTCCTTCAGCTTCTCGTCGTCGAAGACGGCCGGGTCGGCACTCTGGACGATCTCGAAGTTGTTCTCGGCCGCCTCCTCCTCGAACATCTTGATGCCGGCGGGGATGGAACCGTGGACGTACCCCACGGCGCGGGTGAAGAGCAGGGCACGGAAGGCGGGTTCCTCGTTGGTCGCGGAGGTGGTGGCGGCGGCGGGAATCGCGGCGAGCCCGAGCAGTAACGCGCTTGCCGAGGCGATGACCGCCCTTCTTATGCCGCGAGCATGACGGCTCATTACCGGTCCTCTCTGAGGGAGTTCGGTACGCGGGTCGGTACCGGTCAGGGGGTGTGTGCTGCCAGAGCCTGGCGGAGGAAGGCGAGGCCCTCGGTGGCGATGCCGTCCTGAGTGGCCGCGAGGGGACGCCAGACGGACGCGGCGACGGCGATCGCGTCGTTGTGCGCGGTGAAGGACTCGACACACAGGGCGCCCCGATAGCCGCCACCGGCCAGCGCGGTGAGGAACCCGGCCCAGTCGAGATGGTCGGCACCGGGCGTGCCACGGTCGTTGGCACACACCTGGACATGGACGATGCGGGAGCCGGCCTCGTGGACCGCGCCCGGCAGTGTGCGCTCCTCGATGTTCTGGTGGTACGTGTCGAGGGCGACCCCGATGACCGAGGTGTCGAGGCCGTCCAGGGCGGTGAGGGTCTGGCCGACGGTGTTGAGCAGAGCGGTCTCGTAACGGTTGAGCGGCTCGACCCCGATCCGGACCCCCGCGGCGCGCGCGTGGTCGGTCACGGGCGCGATGTGCTCCCTGAACTCCGCGTAGGCGGCGGTCCGTTCGGCGGGGGTCATGCGCCATGTACGTCCGACCGCCGCATACACCGGGCCCGCCACGACGGGGGCCGACACCGCGTGGGCCGCGTCGACGCACCGCAGCAGATAGTCCTGGGTGGCCCGTACGGTGCCCGGATCGGTCCGTACGAGATTCCGGTCCTGCGGCATGACCGCGATCACGGCCGCCGGGGCGAGCCCGGTCGTGTCCAGCAGCTTGGCGGTGGCCGTCGGCTCCCAGTCGTCGGGCTGCTCAAGCGGCAGCTCGACGCAGTCGAAACCCCAGCCGGCCAGTCGTGGCAGGACCTCCGCCAGGGCGCCGCCCCCGACGGGGGAGTGCCAGATCCATGGGTTGGCGCCGAGCGGGAAGCGCGTCATCCCTTGCCTCCCCAGTCCTTGGGGAACCCGGGCAGATCGGCGCAGCCGCACATCGCGTAGTGCAGCGGCGGCATGCCCGGCTCAAGATACGAGTCGAGGTTGTCCTCCGTGACGGAGGGCTGCGGGAGCTTCCACTCCTTGGGGACCTGCTGTCCCTGAAGAATCTTGAGAGCCGCGATGACGGGGGTGCGCCACTGGAAGGTCGGGTACGTGGGGGCGATCGCGGTGAGCTTCTTCTCCTTCCACGCCTGGAGGAAGTCCTGCTGGTCCTCACCGGTGATGGGCGGTACGTCCTGCCCGGCGTCCTCGAACGCCTCCACCGCGGCGACGGCCGTCGCGCCGGAGTCCATCCACACGCCGTCGATGGAGCCGTGCCGGGTCAGCGCGTCCGTGACGACAGCCTTCGCCTTGGCCGGGTCGCCGTCGGTGAACTTCACGTCGACGACGTCGAGTTCGCTCTTGTCGAAGGCCACCTTCGCGGCCGACCAGCGGGTCTCCAGTACATCCACACCGGGCGAGATGCGCAGGGCGAGGATCTTGCCCTTGGGCTTGACCTTCTCGACGAGGAAGTCGGCGGCGACCGCCCCGTATCCATAGCCTCCGACCGGATTGATGAAGGTGACCGCGCAGTCGGTCTCCACACCGCGGTCGAAGACGATGACCGGCACCTTGGCGCAGGCCTGTTCGACGGCGGGCGTGAGGGTCGCGGTGGTGTTCGGGGAGACGATCAGGGCGTCACAGCCCTTGCCGGTCAGCTCCTGGATGTCGGAGATCTGCTTGTCGTCCTTGCCCTGTGCGTCGAGGACGGTGAACTCGGTGATCTCCTCGTGCAGTTCGACCTCCGCCGTCATGTTCTTCAGACCGACCTGGCGCCAGGGGTTGAACACACCGGCGTTGGAGAAGCAGAGGTGGACACCGCCCGCCCGCTGCTTCTTGTAGCGCGCGGTGTCGATGAGTTCGGGGCTCAGCATCTGTTCCCAGGGCTTGTCCGCCGGGCCTTGCGGTTCTTCCTTGGCGAGGGCCAACTGGCGGTCGTACTCGGTCTGTTCGAAGAACTCCGACTGCTCGCCGCTGCCGGAGTCGGCGGCGGAGGCGGAGGCGCTGCCGGGGGCGGCCTGTGCGTCCGGGGGCGTGTCGCTCGTACAGGAGGCGAGAAGACCCGCCACGAGCAGGGCGGCGGCCGAGGTGAGGGCGCGGTCGCGGAGCGCGTGTGCGCGCGGGGGGCGGATCGCTGTCATGAGGCTTGTCCTCCCGAGGGTTTCGTACGTCGGCGCCGCAGCCGGGACCAGTCGGCGGCTCCCAGACCGACGGCGGCGATGACGATGCATCCTTGAACGGTCGACTCCAGCGCGCCCGAGACGCCCTGGAGGTTGAGCAGGGTGAACAGCGCCTGGAGCGAGAAGGCGCCGGCCATGGCGGCGACGACGGAGCCCCGCCCGCCGCCGAGCACCACACCGCCGAGGACCACGGCCGTGATGGCCTCGAACTCATAGCCCCTGCCCGCCTGGGCGGAGACCCCGGAGAAGCCGCCGACCAGGACGGCGGCAATGGCCGCGGCGGCCCCGGAGAGGACGAAGGCGATGATCCGGGCGCGGGCGACCCGCACCCCGGCGAGGGCCGCGGCGCGTTCGCTGTCGCCGGTGGCGACAAGCGTACGGCCGAAGTCCGAGCGCATCAGCAGCACCGCGGCGGCGCCGACGACGAGGCAGACGATCACCGCCCAGGGCAGCCAGCCGAACGCGGTGCCGCGCCCGAGTTGACGGAAGGCGGCGGGCAGGGCGCCCTGCGGAGAGCCGCCGGTCCAGAAGAACACCGCCCCTTCGAGGATCAGCATCATGCCGAGCGTGGTGATGAACGACGGCACCCGCAGTGCCGTGGTGATCAGCCCGCTGACGAGTCCCGCCACCCCGCCCGCGACGAGCAGCAAGGCGGTCACGAGTGGCCAGGAGGCACCGGGGAACGAGCCGTACAACTCGGCGGCGACCACCACACCCGCGGTGACGATCGCCCCTACGGAGAGGTCGAACTCGCCGCAGACGATGACCAGATACTGGCCGGCGGCGAGGATCACGAGGGGCGCGGCACGCTTGACGAAGGAGAGGAAGCGATCGGGTTCGTAGAAGCCGGGATCGGTGACGGCCAGCGCGGCGAGCAGCACGGCGAGGAGCACGAAGACGGGGGTGCCGGTGCCCAGTGCCCGTACGACGCGCTTGCCGTGCTGGGTGACGGTTGCCGTGGTCATGCGGTCGGCCTTCCCTTCGCGGCACGGCGGGGTCTGGCGTAGACGGCGACGGCCGCGATGATGACGACACCGCGGACCACGTTCTTGAAGAACGGGTCGACCGCCAACTGGTTGAAGACACTGTCGAGCACGGCGAGGACGAGGACTCCGCCGAGGGTCCCCGCCACCCCGCCGCGCCCGCCGGCCAGCGCGGTACCACCGAGAACCACCGCGGCGATCGACTCCAGGTCATAGCGGGCCTCCGTACCCGCCCAGGGCGCTCCCGCGCCCAGCCGCGCCGCGAGGAACAGCGCCGCCGCGCCGACGCACAGGGAGCAGATGATGTGCGCGATGACGACGGTACGGCGGGTGCGGACGCCGGAGAGCCTGGCGGCGTGCTCGTCGCCCCCGGTCGCGTACATGTGATGGCCCAGGCGGGTACGGCGGGTGAGGAACCACACCGTGCCTGCCACCGCCGCGAGGAGGAACACCGATACGGGGACGGGACCGACTCGGTCGTAACCGAGATGCTGGAAGGAGGCCGGTACCTTTCCGGCGGGGCCGGTGTAGTTGTCCTCGATCCAGCCGCGCAGGATGAACGCCGTGCCCAGGGTCGCGATGAACGCGTTGACCTTCAGGCCCGTGACGATGAGTCCGTTGGCGAGTCCGACGGCGGCCGACAGCGCGAGGACGGCGATCACGGCCGTCACCACCCCGCCGCTCGCCATGGTCTCGGCGGCGACGAGGGTGCCGAGGCTGATGAGATAGGCCACCGACAGATCCAGGGAACCGGTGAGGATCACCACCGACTGACCGACGGCGACGAGGCCGAGCGCGACGCTGTTCTGCAGGATCGCGACCACATTGGTGGTGGTGAGGAAATCCCCGCCGCGCGCGGTGACGACGATCCAGCCGAGGAGTGTGACGGCCAGCACCGCGAGCCAGACACCGACGACGGGATCGCCGAGCCGGACTCCGAGGGGGCGGGCAGCGGCCCGGGGCACGGCGAGCGGTCCGCGTTCGGTCGTGGTCACGCGGCCTCCTCCCGCTCGCCACGGCGCCCGCTGGTGGCGAGCCGCATGATGTCCTCCTCCGCCGCGCCGGCGGGCAGTTCGCCCACGAGACGGCCCTCGGCCATCACGAGGAGCCGGTCGCTCATACCGATCAGCTCGGGGAGTTCGGAGGAGATGATCAGTACGGCGAGTCCTTCGCGGGCGAGTTCACGGACCAGGGTGTGGATGGCGGCCTTGGCGCCGACATCGACGCCCCGGGTCGGCTCGTCGAACAGCAGCACCTGGGGCCGGGCCGCGAGCCACTTGGCGATGACGACCTTCTGCTGATTGCCGCCCGAGAGATACAGCGCCTGTTGGTCCTCCCCACGAGCCTGGAGACGTACGCGCTCCAGAAGCGCGGTGATCTCGCCGCTCTTCGGCGGTGGCGGCCCGCCGCGCGGGGCGACGGCCCGGGTGACGAGCAGCGCGTTGTCCCGCACCGACTGGTGCAGCGCGAGCCCCTCTGTCTTGCGGTCCTCGGTGACCAGCGCGATGCCGGCGCGGATGGCCTGGCGTGGGCGGCGGGGGCGCAGGGGACCGCCGCCCACGGTCATGACGCCCCTGGTGAAGGGGGCCGCGCCGAACAGGGCACGCGCCAGTGAGGTACGTCCCGATCCCTGGAGCCCGGCGACACCGACGATCTCGCCCGCCCGCAATGTCAGGTTCATGTCATCGATACGGTCATTGCCGCCGCCGGTGACCGTGAGCCGCTCCGCCCCGATCTCCTCCGGGCGGGCACGCGGCGGGTAGTAGGCGGTCAGCTCCCGCCCGACCATGCCGCGTACGACCTCGTCGGCGTTCGTCTCGGCGGTGCGCAGTGTGGTGACGCGGCGGCCGTCCTTGAGGACGGTGATGCGCCCCGAGAGGTCGAAGACCTCCGGCAGACGGTGCGAGATATAGAGAATCCCGAGGCCGCGCGCGGCGAGTCTGCGCACGAGCGCCGCCAGGAGTTCGCTCTCGTGGTCCGCCAGGGGCGCGGTGGGTTCGTCCATGACGAGGACACGGACGTCGGAGGCGAGCGCCTTGGCGATCTCGACGGTCTGCTGGCGTGCCACGGACAGTTCCCGGACGGGGGTGCGCGGGGTGATACCGGTCTCGTCGATCTCGGCGAGGAGCTCGGCCGTACGGCGCTCCATGGCCGTGCGGTCCACGAGTCCGCGGCGGACCGGTTCACGGCCGAGGAAGACGTTCTCGGCGACCGTGCGGTGCGGGAGGAGCGCGAACTCCTGGTGGATGATGCCGATTCCGGCCGCCTGCGCCTGCGCCGGATGGGTGAACGTGTGCGCGGTGCCGTCGATCGTGATGGTGCCGGTGTCGGGGATGTGCTCGCCGGCGAGGATCTTCATCAGGGTGGACTTGCCGGCGCCGTTCTCGCCCACCAGGGCATGGACTTCGCCCCGTTCGAGGTCGAGCTCCACGTCGTGGAGCACACGCACCCCCAGGAAGCTCTTGGACACGCCCTGCATCGTCAGCATCAGCCGGCTCCTCGGTCAGCGGTCTGTTGTGCAGAGTCGTGACTCGCCTTTGACCTGTCAAGAGCTCAAGCCGCTTTGTTTTTCGGCGACTTGACGGGAACTTGTGTCGACGGACGAACGCGGGATGCCTTGTGAGCAGCGAAAGTCGTCCCTAGGGTGACTGGCATGTCTGCGCCGTCGGATCACAGCGGTTCCGCCACCTATACGCCCGGCGAGGTGCTGGGGCTGATCAGTTCCGGAGCCGTGGCGACGCGCGCGGACATCGCGCGCCTCACCGGACTGGCCCGCTCCACGGTCTCCCAGCGGGTGGACGCGCTGATCGCGCACGGACTGGTCGACGAATCCGCCCCAGCGCCCGGGGACTCGACCGGAGGCCGACCGCCGCGCCGGCTCCAACTGCGCACCGACGGACATCTGGTGGCCGGGGTGGACCTCGGCGCCTCGCACTGCGCGGTGGCCCTGACGGACATCGGCGGGGCGACGCTGGCCACGCACAAGGAGCCGCTGTCGATCGCGGACGGCCCGGAATCGGTACTGCGCAGGGTGGAGCGGGCGCTTCAGGCGCTGCTCAAGGAGACCGAACGGGATCCGCGCACACTGCGCTCGATCGGGGTCGGGGTGCCAGGACCCGTCGAATTCTCGACCGGTCGCCCCATCGATCCGCCGATCATGCCGGGCTGGCACCAGTATCCGATCCCGGAGTTCTTCGCCTCGCGCTTCGGGGTGCGGGCGCTGGTCGACAACGATGTGAATGTGATGGCACTGGCCGAGCAGCGCCGCGCGTTTCCGGACACCCGCTACCTCCTCTACATCAAGGTCGGTACGGGCATCGGCTGCGGCATCGTGGCCGACGGCCGGCTCCACCGCGGCGCTCAGGGCAGCGCCGGCGACATCGGACACATCCGGGTCGGGGACGAGGGCGAACCATGCCGGTGCGGCAACACCGGGTGTCTGGAGGCGGTGGCGGGCGGTGCGGCGCTCGCGGCGAAACTGGCCGGTCTCGGTCTGGACGCGACCTCGGGCAGCGATGTGGTGCGGCTGGTGGCCTCCGGCAACCGGGACGCCGTACGGATGGTGCGTGAGGCGGGCCGGGCCGTCGGCGAGGTGCTGGCGGGACTGGTCAACTTCTTCAACCCGGACACGGTCGTGCTCGGCGGCGCCCTGGCCGCCGTACACGACCAACTCCTCGCCGGGGTGCGGGAAGCGGTGTACCGCCGCTCCCATCCGCTGGCCACGCGAGTGCTGCGGATCGAGCCGAGCCGCACGGGCGAGAACGCCGCCGTCATCGGGGCGGGGATCCTCGCGACCGAGCACGCCATGTCGCCCTCGCAAGTGGATCGCCGACTGGCACGGGCGCTGGCCTGACCGGGGTGACCCCGGCCGACCGGCACCATCGCGCGATCCGCACCTGACGCCTCCCCCGGCCGGAACCGGCCGGGGGAGGCGTCGAAGGCCAGTCGGCCCACCACCTGGAGTACCGCGTGGAGTGCCACGCGGAGTGCCGCGTGGAGGTCAGCCCAGCGGTTCGATCCACACGTTCCTGAACCGGACCTTGTTGCCGTGGTCCTGGAGCCGGATCGCGCCCGCCGCGGCCGATTCCGCGTCGCCACTGCCGGTCGGGCCGTCCACGGCGACATTGTCGTGGACCTTGGTGCCGTTCCACACCACCGTGATCCTGGCGTCCTCGGTCTTCTTCCCCGCGGCGTCGAACCGGGCCGCGCGGAAGACGATGTCGTACGTCTGCCATGTCTCGGGCGCGGTACTGGCGTTCACGTTCGCGGCCACCTTGTTGTAGATCGCGCCCGCCTCGTTCACGGCCAGTTTCTCCACACCGAACGAGTCCAGGATCTGGATCTCGTACCGCTCCTGGAGGTAGACACCGCTGTTGCCGCGATCCTGCCCGGTGACGTCCGGCGGCAGCTTCGGCACCCGGAACTCGGCGTGCAGCTTGAAGTCGCGGAAGGACTGTTTGGTGCGGATGTCGCCACAGCACACCTCGACGGAGTTCTCGGCGGTACGTGGCCATTGGACGCCGCGGCCGTCGGTGTGCTGCCAGGCGGTGGAGATGCTGCCGCCGGAGAACAGATCGATACGGCTGCCGGGTCTGCGCACCTCGATCATGTCCAGGTTGACATGGCCGGTGTCCTCGGGCCGGTAGCTGTAGGTGAGGGTGTTACGGCCCTTCTTCAGGGCGAATCGCTCGGTCGAGGAGGACCACCGGTTCCAGGCGCCGGTGGAGGGCAGACTGATCTGCCGTGTCTGTCCGCCGTTGACGCCGGCACCTATCGTCTTCGTGCCGGTGAAGGGGTTGGGACCATTGGCGTAGCGCAGGCTCACATCGTAGGTGCCCTTCGCGGGAACCTCGATGTCGAAGGTGGCGGTGGCGCCCTGGGTGCCGAAGCCGTCGACGAAGCCGCCGCCCGTGTAGCCGGCGTGCTCGGTGTCGATGTCCGCGCCACCGGAAAGGCGCCCGGACTCGGCGTCGTACGACGTGACGGGCTCCTCGGGGCCGGGCCGCGCGTTCAGGGTGTACCAGGCCTCGGTGGACCACAGCTGCTCGCCGTCGGCCGAGGCGAACGGGCGCGGCGAGCGCACATGCACCACCCGGTCGGTCTTGAGCCCCGGGATGGTGAGCCGGACCGTGCGGCGGTCCTCGGAGAGCCGGGCGGACGCGACGGGCAGACGCTCCTCGTCCACCTTGGGGCCGCCGTAGGCCGGCGTGGGTACGTAGCGCCACTGCTCCACGGAGTAGCCGGTCGCCAGTTTGGCGGCGGTCTCCTCCGACAGCGGCTTCGTGTAGGTGAGTTCGAAGCCGTCGCGGGTGGCGCGCATGGTCTTGATGTCGAAGGCGTTCGTGCCGTTCGGGGTGAGTTTCTGGAGCCCGAAGCGGAGCTTCCCTTCCTGGCCCCAGTTCCCGTCGGCGCCGAGACCGCCGGCGTAGATCGCACCGTCGGGACCCGTGCTGATCCGGGTGATGCCCGCCTCCAGACCCTGCGTATGGCGGAACACCGCGCCCTGGTACTCGCCGTCCACCTTCTCCAGATCGGCGCGTTGGAGCCCGCCGTAGGTGACATCACCGAAGAGCAGTTGACCGGCGAAGGTCCCCTTGTCGATCAGCATCGGTGTGGAGGGTGAGTTGGCTATCTCGTTCTGCGGCAGCCAGAGCACCGGCTTGGTGACCGCGCGGTCGTCGAACGGGCCGTCCGGGTTGGTGTAGTGGTTGAAGAACCGGCCCTGCTTCACATGGACGAGCTTCGAAGCGGGCAGCCAGCCGCCCTGGTTGTCGGTGACGAAGAGATCGCCCTCCGGGCCCCACCCGATCCCGTTCGGGGTACGGAGCCCGCCGGCCAGATAACTGACTTCTCCTGTCGCCTTGTTGACCTTGACGGTGGTGCCGCGGTTCGCGGCCGGCTGCGGATCGGTCGTCGCACCGCCGTAGTTGATGGCGACCGAGAGATTCAGATAGAAGTTCCCGTCCTTGTAGAGCAGGCCGAAGGCGAACTCATGGAAGTTGCCGCCGAACGGCCAGGACGCGACCTTGCGGGTCACGTCGGTGACGTCATCACCATTGGTGTCGGACAACTCGGTCAGCTGGTGTTTCTCCGACACATACAGCTTTCCGTCGACGTACTTGATGCCCATCGGCTCTTTCAGCCCGCCGGCGATCTTCTTGTACGTGACCTTCTCCGGGCCGGTGTCCCCCGTGACATGGTCGAGGATGTACGCCTCTCCCACGGTGTTGTTGCTGCCGCCCCAGGTGGTCACGGCGAGCCGGCCGTCCGGCAGCCAGTCCATGGCGGAGACCTGCGGCTCGAAACCGTCCGGGCGCAGGTCGGTGAGGGTGTAGCCGGGATGGACGGAGGTCAGCGGAAGGCCGTCGCCGGGGGTGTCGTACGTACCCTCGCACTCCTTGCGCCCGGGGGCGGTGACACGGACCACGCCCGCGTCGGTGCTGAGCACGGAGTTCGGGACGAGGCTGAAGTCGTCGGCGCCCGGCGGCTTCCACTGGAGGGTCACCTGCTGCTCGCCGCCGCGGTCGAAGTGGTCGATGCGGAGCGCGTGATAGCCGGCGGTGAGGGTGATCTCACCGTCCTTGGGTTCGGCGCCGTGCAGCCCGTCGTGATCGATGACCCGCTGGTCGCCGAGGAAGAGGCGAGAGCCGTCGTCGCTGATCAGCCGGAAGGTGTAGGCGCCGTCGGCGGGAATGGAGATATTGCCGATGATCTGCGACACGAAGTTGTCCGTGAAACCGAAGCCCTCGGTGGAGGACCAGTCGACCGTGGGTATCAGCTTGTCGACATTGGGGGTCTGGGCCGGTTTCAGATCGCAGAGTTTGCTGAGCGGGGACTGGATGTCGAAGACACGGAGGGTGACGCCCGGTTCCTGGGGCGGCAGTTCCGCGGGGGCCCTGGCCTCCGCGCCGACCGCGGGCGCCACCAGACCTCCGGTGATGAGGGCGGCGAGGAGAAGCCCGGTGAGGGTCCGTGGTCTGCGTCGACCGGTGCGGGGGCTCTGGTACTCGTGTGGCTGCACTCGTCCTCCTGCTGGGAAGCTGCGAGCGGGCGGGGGCCGGGGCGGCCCCGCGTCCGCGGCGTGGAGTTCGTACACGTACCGGCGGTGCGGCGGCGGAAACGGTTACGCCGCGCTTCACGCGGACTTCCGCGCGAGAACGACGCCCAGGGTAGGGACAGCGCCCCACACCGTCCATACTTTGTCCTCAACAAGGAAGAACTGGCCGATAGTTGAGGGCGCGCTCAGCGCCGACGCCGACGCAGCCGACGCCGCCGACGCCCCGGGGGGCCGAGTGCGCCGGAGCCCCGGGGTCGGACGACTGACCAGTTCAGACGGCTGACCAACCGTTGTCGACGGGGAGGACGGCGCCGTTGATGTTGCCCGCGGCGTCCGACGCGAGAAAGAGGATGGCGGCGGCCTGCTCCGCGGCGTCGGCCACCCTGCCCGAGAGACCGACGTGGGAGCCGATCACGCTCGGGCCGTGTGCCGTCGCCTCGGCATCGACCCGGATATTGGTCGACGTCGCGCCGGGGGCGATGGCATTGGCGCGGATTCCCTTGTTCCGGTACATCACGGCGAGGGACTTCGTCAGGCCGACGATGCCGTGCTTGGCGGCGGTGTAGGCGGCGCCTGCCGCGCTGCCGCGCAGACCGGCCTCGGACGCGGTGAAGACGATCGCGCCGCGGCCCCGTGCCAGCATGTGCGGCAAGGCGGCACGGGTCAGCATGAAGGGCGCCGTCAGATTGACCCGGATGACGCGCTCCCATTCGGCGTCCTCGGTGTCCGCGAGGGCCGACATACGGTCCATGATGCCCGCGTTGTTCACCAGCACGTCCAGGCCGCCGTACGCGTCCATGGCCGTGGCGACTATCTCGTCCACCACCCGCTGCTCGCCGAGATCACCGACGACCGCGCGAGCGACGCCTCCCGCGGTCCTCACCGCCTCGACGGTCTGCTGGGCGGTCTCCCGGTTGAGATCCGCGACCAGTACGTTCGCCCCCTCCTCGGCGAATCGCAGCGCCGTGGCCCTGCCGATTCCCGATCCCGCTCCGGTGACAACGACACCGCGTCCCTCGAAACCGGTACCGCTCATGCGTACTCCTTCCGCCGTGATGGACAGCTGATTGCTTGAGTCAGGCAAGCAGATGTGAGTTACTTGAGTCAAGCAAGTGAATACGTAGTTGCTTGAGTCAGGCAAATAGATGGTAAAGTGTATGGATGTCCAAGTCACCGCCAGCAGTTGCCACGGCCGCGGCCTCGGCCGATGTGATCGAGATCGAGCGGGCGCTGAGCCGCGTCGCCTATCTGTCCAGCAGGGTCCGGCAGCACGACCGCCTCATGGTCCAGGCCGGGGTGTCACTGGACCGGGCCGCCGTGGCGCTGATGCGGCAGATCGCCGACACCGAGCCCCTTCGCCCCGGCGAGCTGGCGACCCGGCTGGCCGTGGAGGCATCGCATGTCACCCGGCAGGTACAGCAGTTGGAGAAGTCGGGGTATGTGACCCGCGTCCCGGACCCGCAGGACGGTCGTGCCCAGCGCATCCAGCTGACCCCGGTCGGGCGGGAGGTGATCGACCGTATCCGCGAGGCGAGTCGCCGGGGGATGCAGGCGGCCCTGGCGGACTGGTCGCCCCAGGACCTGCGGCAGCTCGCCGCCCTGTTCCACCGGATGGTCGACGACTTCCTCGGCTATGCCGACGCCGAAGCCGGCGCCCATCCCGAGCGCCCTGCCTGACGCCGTGGCCCACGGTGCCCGGGACCCCGGCGCTGCCGCTCGGACGTGACACGTGAGCCGTACGCGAAGTGGTCCTTCCAGATACGGGATGTGCGGGGTGAGCGAGATGCGGAGCGTGAGCGACATACCGGGCGTGAGCCAGATGCGCCGGGGTGTCCGCGAGAGACCGTCGGCGGTTCGTGGGGACGGGCAGCACGTCCTGGTCATCGTCGGTGACCGGGAGATCTCCGACCTGCTCACGACGACACTGGAACTGGCGGGTTATCGGGTCGGGACGGCGCGTACCGGCGCCGAGGGCATGGAGCGGGTCGCGGGACACCGGTTCGATCTGCTGGTCCTCGATACGACGCTGCCCGACCTGACCGCTCTCGCCCGCGGGCGTCGCCGCGTCGCCGACCGCCCCCCGGTGCTCTTCCTGGCCATGTGCGAGTACCTGGACAGCCTCCTTCCCGAACTCGGGCCAGGCCGCGAGGACTACGTCACCATGCCGTTCCGGATCGCCGAAGTCCTCGCCAGGGCACAGGTGTTACTGCGCGGCCCTGGCCGCGGGCGAGGTCCCGCGCGGCGAGGGCCGTGCTACGGCGACCTCGTCCTGAACGACGCCACCTGCCAGGCCTGGCGCGGGCCGCGGGCGCTCGACCTCACCCCCGCCGAATACCGGCTGCTGCGTCATCTGCTGGTCAACGCCGACCAGGTGCTGACGAAGGAACAGATCTGCCGTCATGTCTGGGGCGACGGCCGCGCCGACAACGCCATCGAGAAACTCATCTCCCGCCTCCGGCAGAAGGTCGACCAGGAGGAGCCCCCACTGATCCATACCCGCAGGGGATTCGGCTACCTGCTGGGCCGCTGACCGTGTGTGATCGTCCTCACGTCAGCTTGCTGTCAGGCAATTGACCGGAAGGTGTCAGTGCGCTCCGGTTGCATGTGTCCATCAAGGCGTCCCGTCACCTTCCCCGTTCTCCGTTCCGGCGGAGCCCCCACCGAGGAGAGACATGGCCGACACACTGGCAGACACCGAGGACGACAGGGAGCGGGGCACTCCGGAGTTCCGATGCCCAGGGCGGCCGGCTGGACATCGCGAAGGTCACCCCGCGGCTCATCACCAACACGGACGCCCCCGAGGCCGAACGGCTCGACCTCACCCGGCAGGCCCGTCAGCACAACGCCTTCGGCTTCGGCCCCCACCAATGCCTGGGCCAGTCGCTCGCCGCGACCGGGCGGCCGGCATGACAACGCAGCCGACCTCACAACACAGCCGACATGACAACACGGCTCACACCACTGCACAGCAGCGGTCCAAGAACTCCTGAGAGGACACGTATGCCCACCCCCCACGCGTCATCCGAAGACCCACGGCCGGACCCGGGGGCGCTCGGATTCGATCCGGACGCCCTGCGCGCCCGTTACCGAGCCGAGCGCGACCGCCGGATCCGCCCCGACGGCAGCAAGCAATACCTGAGCACCACGGGGGAGTTCGGCTACTACGTGGACGATCCGTACGCGGCTCCGGCGCCCGACCTGGAGCCCCTCGACGACCGGGTCGAGGTCGCGATCATCGGTGGCGGTTTCGGCGGTCTGGTCGCCGGCGCCCGGCTGCGCCAGGCGGGCGTACGGGACATCCGGGTGATCGAGAAGGCCGGGGACTTCGGCGGAACGTGGTACTGGAACCGGTATCCGGGGATCCACTGCGACATCGAGTCGTACATCTATCTGCCGCTGCTCGAAGAGGTCGGCTATGTGCCGAAGTGGAAGTACGCGCCGGGGGAGGAGATCAGGCAGCACGCGCGCGCGATCGGGCGGCGGTTCGAGCTGTACCGTGATGTCCGCTTCCAGACCGAGGTGACCGAACTCCGCTGGGACGAGGACAAGTTCGAGTGGATCATCCGCACCGATCGCGGCGACCGTATGAGGGCGCGCTATGTGGTGGTCTCCAGCGGACCGTTCAGCCGGCCGAAGCTCCCCGGCATCCCGGGCATCGAGACCTTCCGGGGGCATACGTTCCACACGAGCCGCTGGGACTACGCGTACACGGGTGGTGACGCGGACGGCGGTCTGCACAAGCTCGCCGACAAGAAGGTCGCGGTCATCGGCACGGGCGCGACCGCCATCCAGTGCGTGCCGCACCTGGGGCGTGACGCCGGGCATCTCTACGTGTTCCAGCGCACGCCGTCCTCGGTCGATGTACGTGACAACCGCCCCACGGACCCCGAATGGGCCCGGACGCTGACCCCTGGCTGGCAGCGGCGCCGCCAGGAGAACTTCCTGGCACAGGTCGCCGGTGGCGGAGCGGACGAGGATCTGGTGTCCGACGGTTGGACCACCAGCGCCCGGCTGCTCCAGAGCCTCTTGCCGGGCGCGAGCGGTGGCGATGACCAGGTGTCCCCCGAACAGCGCGGTCTCATGGCCGAGTTGGCCGACTTCACGAAGATGAACGAGATACGCGCCCGAGTGGACGCCGTCATCGAGAACCGCACGACGGCCGAGGCGCTCAAGCCCTGGTACCGCTATATGTGCAAGCGCCCCACGTTCAGCGACACCTACCTGTCCACGTTCAACCGGAGCAATGTCACGCTGGTCGACACGGCGGGGCGTGGCGTCGAGCGCATCACCGAGAGCGGTCTTGTGGCCGGCGGCGTCGAGTACGAGGTCGACTGCGTCATCTTCGCGACCGGTTTCGACATCGGCGGCCCGCCGGCGGAGCGGGCCGGACTCGACGTACACGGCCGGGACGGTGTCACCCTGGCCGAATCCTGGAAGGACGGTCCGAAGACACTCCACGGGTTCTACAGCCATGGCTTCCCCAACTTCTTCCATCTCGGGACCCTGCAGAACGCGGTCTCCGTGAACTTCGTCCACGTCCTCGACGAGCAGGCGATCCATCTCGCCGAGATCATCGCCGAGGCGGACAAGCGGCAGGCGCGGTACATCGAGCCGACCGCCGAGGCACAGGCCGCCTGGGTCGCAACGATCCGGGCCAGGGCGGTGGACGCGCGGGCGCTGCTCGCCGAGTGCACCCCGGGCTACTACAACAACGAGGGCATGCCGAGCAAGGAGAGCCAGTCGTACGGCGGCGGGCCGATCGAGTTCTACGAGCTGATCAAACGCTGGCGCACGGACGGCGACATGGGCGAGGCGATCATCCAGTGACCAGCACCTTCCCCGAAGAGGGGGCGAGGAGGCAGCCCAGCCGATTCGACGCGACCGGCCACTGGCGGACCACGAGCGAGCGCTGGAACACGACGAGACTGAACCCGCCGAACCGGCTGTGGGGTTCGAACGGCGTCACATTCGGGCCCGACGGGCGGCTGTACGTGGCGCAGTTCATCGCCGGACAGATCAGCGCCGTGGATCCCGCCTCGGGGATCGTCGACGTGGTGGTGCCCATGGACAGCCCGGTCCAGGCGCCGGACGATCTCGCCTTCGGCGCGGACGGCTCGATGTATATCGCCGACATCACACCCGGCCGGGTCTGGCGCCGGGACCCCGCGGGCGAATTCACCCTGGTCTCCGACGCGATGACACTGCCCAACGGCATCACCTGCGTGGGAAATCGCCTCTTCGTCAACGAGATGCGCGGCAATGGCCGTCTGATGGAGCTGTTCCCCGACGGTGGCGAGCCGACGCTGCTCACGGACGGACTGGCCTGGGGCAACGCGATGCAGCTCGGTCCGGACGGGCTGCTCTACTACCCGCACATGATCGCCAATGAGGTGTGGCGGATATCCCCCGACGGCGGTGAGCCCGAGCTGGTCGCGGAGAACGTGGACGACCCGGTCGCGGTCCGGTTCGACCAGGGTGGTGTGCTGGTGGTGCTGTCGCGCGGTGTGGCGGGCATCGTGACCCGTATCGATCTGGGCACCGGAGCACGCTCGATCGTCGTCTCCGGTGTCGCGGGGCTGGACAACGCGGCGTTCGACGACGAGAACCGGATGTTCGTCTCCAGCTACGCGAGCGGCGGGGTCACGGAGATGCACACCGACGGCCGGATCCGGGAGATCGTCCCCCGCGGGCTCGACGGCCCCTTCGGTGTGACGGTCGATCTGGGCGGCACGGTGTACGCGGCCGACCACTACCGCCTGGCGGGCCCCGACGGACCCGATGAGCACGCGAGCGTGAGCGCGAAGGCGAGCGGGACGGAGAACGCCGACGCCCGCACGCACACGTCCGGTGGCATCGTCACTCACGATCTGCGGCCCTTCGTGCACGGCATCACCGCGGCCGACGGGGTCCTGCACCTCACCTCGCAGCTCGGTGAGGTCCGTACCTACGACCCCGTGGCGAAGACCACGCGAATACGGGCGACCGGACTGAGCGAGCCCACCGGCATCGCGGTCGCGCCGGACGGCTCACTCGTGGTCGCCGAGACGGGCGGCGGCCGGATTCTGCGGATCGACGCGACCGACACCGTCGCCGTACTCGCGGCGGGGCTCGAACACCCGGTGGATGTGGCCTTCGACGGAGAGGGGCGCTGTTACGTCAGCGACGACCGACTCGGGGCGGTGCTCCGGCTCGACAACGGCGAAGCGGTGACGGTCGCGGACGGTCTCGGCGCGCCGCAGGGTCTGGTCGTACGCCACGACGAGCTGTTCACGGTGGAGACGGCGCACCGCCGGCTCCGGTCGATATCGCTCGTCACGGGGAAGAGCGGGATCGACGCCGAGAATCTCGCGGTCGGCCTGCCGCCCGGCACCACCCGCCCCACCCCCCGCCTCGTCCCCGGAGTCCCGGGCCCGCCACGCCAGTTCGCCGGTCTGGCGCTCGGCCCGGACGGCTCGCTCTTCCTCTCGGCCAACGGCGAGGGGAGCGTGCTGCGACTCTCCCGTTGACGCCCCTGTCCCATTGATTCCCGCACACTGCCGGGCCCGTACGCGTACGGGCCCGGCAGTGTGCGGGCCCGGCAGTGTGTCCGGAACCGCCCCGGCCGACGAGGAGGTCGGACGGGGCGGAACCGAGAGGCACCCCGTGGGCGCCGTCGTGTCAGCCGAGGAGCGCGAGGGCCCGGGTGAAGGTGGCCGACGGGCGCATGACGGCCGCGGCCTTGACCGGGTCGGGCTGGTAGTAGCCGCCGATGTCCGCCGGCTTGCCCTGTACGGCGATCAGCTCGTCGACGATGGTGTTCTCCTGCTCGGCCAGCGTCTTGGCGAGGGGCGCGAACGCCTCGGCGAGCTGCCCGTCGTCGGTCTGCTTCGCCAGCTCCTGCGCCCAGTAGAGCGCCAGGTAGAAGTGGCTGCCGCGGTTGTCGATGCCACCGAGACGGCGGCTGGGCGACTTGTCCTCGTTGAGGAAGGTGGCCGTGGCGCGGTCGAGGGTGTCCGCGAGCACCTGGGCGCGCGCGTTGTCCGTCGTCTGCGCGAGGTGCTCGAAGCTGACCGCGAGCGCGAGGAACTCGCCCAGGCTGTCCCAGCGCAGATAGTCCTCCTTGACGAGCTGCTGGACGTGCTTGGGCGCGGAGCCGCCCGCACCGGTCTCGAACAGCCCGCCGCCGTTCATGAGCGGGACGACGGAGAGCATCTTCGCGCTCGTGCCGAGTTCGAGGATGGGGAACAGGTCGGTGAGGTAGTCGCGCAGCACATTGCCGGTGACCGAGATCGTGTCCTCGCCCCGGCGGATGCGCTCCAGGGAGAACGCGGTCGCCTCGACCGGCGACATGATCTCGATGTGCAGGCCCTCGGTGTCGTGCTCCGCGAGGTAGGTCCTGACCTTGGCGATGAGGTTCGCGTCGTGCGCGCGGCCCTCGTCGAGCCAGAACACCGCCGGGGCGCCGGTCGCGCGGGCGCGGGTGACGGCGAGCTTGACCCAGTCCCGGATCGGCAGGTCCTTGGCCTGGCACATCCGCCAGATGTCGCCCGCGCTCACCACGTGCTCCAGTACGACGGCGCCGGAGCCGTCGAGGACCCGCACCGTGCCGGTGGTGGGGATCTCGAAGGTCTTGTCGTGGCTACCGTACTCCTCGGCCTTCTGCGCCATCAGACCGACGTTGGACACCGAGCCCATCGTCGACGGGTCGTACGCGCCGTGTGCGCGGCAGTCGTCGACGACGACCTGGTAGATCCCGGCGTAACTGCTGTCGGGAATGACCGCGAGGGTGTCGGCCTCCTGGCCGTCAGGACCCCACATATGACCGGAGGTGCGGATCATGGCCGGCATGGAGGCGTCGACGATGACATCGCTCGGTACGTGCAGATTCGTGATGCCGCGGTCGGAGTCGACCATCGCCAGCGCGGGGCCGTCGGCGAGCTCGGCCTCGAAGGACGCCTTGATCGCCGCGCCGTCGGCCAGGGAGTCCAGACCGGCCAGGATCCCGCCCAGGCCGTCGTTGGGCGTCAGACCGGCCGCGGCGAACACCTCGCCGTACTCGGCGAACGTCTTCGGGAAGAACGCCCGGACGACATGGCCGAAGATGATCGGGTCGGAGACCTTCATCATCGTGGCCTTCAGATGCACGGAGAACAGCACGTCCTCGGCCTTGGCCCGGCCGATCTGGGCCTTGAGGAACTCGCGCAGCGCCGCCACCCGCATCACCGACGCGTCGACGACCTCGCCCGCGAGCACGGGCACCGACTCGCGCAGGACCGTGGTGCTGCCGTCGTCACCCGCCAGCTCGATACGGAGCGAGCCGGGCTCGGCGATGACCACGGACTTCTCGCTGGAGCGGAAGTCGTCGGCGGTCATGTGCGCGACGTTCGTCTTCGAGTCGGCCGTCCACGCGCCCATCCGGTGCGGGTGCGCCTTGGCGTAGTTCTTGACCGAGGCGGGGGCGCGGCGGTCGGAGTTGCCCTCGCGCAGGACCGGGTTGACGGCACTGCCCTTGACCTTGTCGTAGCGCGCGCGGACGTCGCGGTCCTCGTCGCTCTTCGGGTCGTCCGGGTAGTCAGGCAGCGCGTAGCCCTGCTGCTGGAGCTCGGCGATCGCGGCCTTCAGCTGCGGGATCGAAGCCGAGATGTTCGGCAGCTTGATGATGTTCGCACCGGGCGTCTTGGCCAGCTCACCCAGCTCGGCGAGCGCGTCATCGATCCGCTGGCCCTCCTCAAGACGCTCGGGGAAGCCCGCGATGATCCGTCCCGCCAGAGAGATGTCGCGGCTCTCCACGGAGACCCCGGCCGTCGAGGCATACGCCTCGACCACAGGCAAGAAGGAATACGTCGCCAAGGCCGGGGCCTCGTCGGTGTGTGTGTAGATGATGGTCGAGTCAGTCACCGGGTGCTCCGCTCCACGTCTGCAACATTGCTCGACATCAAGATATCTCCTGACCGGTCCCTGTCGAGACCGGGCCCCGGCATCGAAGCCACGCGACGCGGCTCAGAAGAACACCCCGCAGCGCAACAGCACATTCGCGTACGGCCGCGCCTCCCCGGTGCGTACGATCAGACGCGCGCCCGCCGACAGCTTCTTGAGCTCCGTGTGCGGGACGAACGCGAGAGCGGGCAGCTCCGCCAGCAGCCGAGCCGCCTCCGGATTCCCCTCCCGGACCTCGTGGGCCGCCGTCGCGCCCGCCACGACCAGCTCCGCCAGCAGACCGTCGAGCACCTCCGCGAACCGCGGCACCCCGGCCCGGAACGCCAGATCCACCACCCTCGGGCCCGCGGGCAGGGGCATCCCCACGTCGCAGACCAGGACACCGTCCCCGTGACCCAGCTCCGCCAGGGCGCCCGCGAGATGGCGATTCAGGATCCCGGACCTCTTCACCCGGACACTCCCCGCTCCGGTGTGGCCACGGACTGTTCGGAGCGCGCCGGTGGTTCCGAGGCCGCCGGGGTGAGCGACGCCACCTCCGCCGCCGTGGGGAACGACACCTGCGCCCCCTCCTTGGTCACCGCCGCCGCACCCACCCGCACCGCGTAGGCGGCGGCCCCGGCCAGGCTCTCACCGGCGCCCAGCCGCCAGGCCAGCGCGGCGGTGAACGCGTCACCGGCCCCCGTCGTGTCCACGGCCCGCACGCGTACGGACGGCACGAGCGTCGTCGTACGGCCGTCAGCCACCAGCGCGCCCCGCGCGCCCAGCGTGATCACCACCGAGCGTGGCCCCAGCGCGAGCAGCGCCCTCGCCCACCGCGCCGGATCGTCACCGTCGTCACCGGCCGACGCGCCGAGCACCACGCGCGCCTCGTGCTCGTTCACGATCAAGGGGTCGCAGGCCGCCAGGATTCCGGCCGGCAGGGGTACCGGGGGAGAGGGGTTCAGTACGAATCTGCTGCCCGGCGCCATCCCCGCCACCACCTCCCCGACCGTCTCCAGCGGGATCTCCAACTGCGCGGAGACCACGCGCGACGCCCGCAGCAGATCCGACGCGTCCCGGATGTCCGCCGGAGACAGCCGGGCGTTGGCGCCGGGCGACACCACGATGCTGTTGTCCCCGGTCGGATCGACCGTGATCAGCGCGACCCCGGTGGGCGCGCCGCCGGACAGTACCCCGGCCGTGTCGACATCCGCCGAGCGCTGCGAGTCGAGCAGCAGCCGACCGTGCGCGTCGTCGCCGACCCGGGCCAGCAGCGCCGTACGGGCGCCGAGGCGAGCGGCGGCGACCGCCTGGTTCGCGCCCTTGCCGCCCGGATGGACCGACAGATCCGAGCCGAGCACCGTCTCACCGGGGCCGGGGCGCCGCTCGACACCGATCACCAGATCGGCGTTGGCCGATCCCACGACCAGCAGGTCATAGTCGTTCATCACAGTCTTTCCGTCCGTTTCCCTGTCGCGATCGCGAGGCCGTCGGGTGGTCAGGAGAAGTCGGCGACATTCTTCGCCGTGACCACCTTGACCGGCACCTTCACCGTCGAGGCGATCCCGTCGCCCTGCGCGGCCTTGATGGCGTTGAGCACGGCGAGCCTGCCCAGTTCGGCCGGCTGCTGGGCCACCGAGGCATAGAGCGTGCCCGCCTCGACCGCCTTCAGACCGTCGGGTGTGCCGTCGAAACCGACGACCGGGACAGACGCGCCCGCCTTGGAACCGAGTGCCTTGATCGCCCCGAGAGCCATCTCGTCGTTCTCGGCGAAGACCCCGTTCACCCCGCTGTGCGCCTGGAGCATATTGGTCATCACATCGAGCCCCTTGGTGCGGTCGAAGTCGGCGGGCTGCCGCGCGACGACCGTGATGCCGGGGTACGCCTTGATGCCCTCGGCGAAGCCCTGACCGCGCTCACGGCTGGCCGAGGTGCCCGCCGTGCCCTGGAGGATCACGATCTGTCCCTTGCCGCCCAGCTTCTCGGCGAGCGTCCTGGCCGCCTGCCGGCCGCCCGCGACATTGTCGGAGGCGACCAGCGTGGCGATGTCCGCCTCGTTGACCCCCCGGTCGGCGGCGATCACCGGGATGCCGGCCTTGTTGGCGGCCCGTACGGACGGACCCGCCGCGTCCGAGTCGACCGGGTTGACGATCACCGACGACATGGCCCCGCTGGTGAAGTTCTGAATCTGGTTGGCCTGTTGGGAGGCGTCGTTCTGCGCGTCGGTGACGGTGAGATCGACGCCCTTGGCCTTCGCCTCGGCCTCCGCGCCCGCCTTCAGCTGGACGAAGAAGGGGTTGTTGAGGGTGGAGAGGGACAGCCCCAGCTTGGTCCCGCCGCCGGAGGAGCCGTTGTTCCAGAAGGAGACACCGCCGATGACGGCGGCCACCAGCACCGCCGCGATCGTGTATGTGGCCGCTCGCGCGCCCTTGCGGCCAGGACCGCCCCCGCCCCCCGAACCGGATGTGCCGGGGGCCGTGGCCGACGCCCCCGCGCGGGAGCGCACCGTGTCGAGCAGCACCGCGAGCGCGATGACGACACCGATGACGACCTGCTGCCAGAACGCCGACACCGACAGCAGGTTGAGACCGTTGCGCAGCACCGCCAGGATCAGCGCGCCGATGAGCGTGCCGGAGGCCTTGCCGACACCGCCCGACAGGCTGGCGCCGCCGATGACGACCGCGGCGATGGCATCGAGTTCGTACCCCTGCGCGGCCTGCGGCTGCGCCGAGGAGAGCCGGGAGGCCAGGACGATACCGGCGACCGCGGCGAACAGTCCCGACAGCGCGTAGACGGCGACCTTCTGCCGCTTGACCCGGAGCCCGGACAGCCGCGCCGCCTCCTCGTTGCCGCCGATCGCGTACATCGAGCGGCCCAGATACGTACGGCCCAGGATCAGGGCCGTGATCAGCCCCATCGCCACCATCACGAGCACCGGCACCGGCAACCAGGCGCCGAGCGTGTCCCCGATCCGCGAGACGGAGGCGGGGAAGGCGATCGGGCTGCCCTGCGAGATCACCAGGGACAGACCGCGGCCCACCGAGAGCATCGCCAACGTGGCGATGAACGGCGGCAGTTTGCCGTACGAGACGAGCGCCCCGTTGACCAGCCCGCACGCGATGCCGGTGCCCACGGCGAGCACGACGGCCAGCCACACCGGCACCCCCTCCGACGTCGCCGACCAGGCCAGGACGGTCGCCGAGAGCGCCGCCACCGAGCCGACCGAGAGATCGATGCCCGCGGTGACGATGACGAACGTGACACCGAACGCGAGGATCGCGGTCACGGCCGCCTGCACCCCGACGTTGAGCAGGTTCTGCGTGGTCAGGAAGTCGCCCGACAGCAGCGACATCGCCACCACCAGAACGACCAGGGCGCTCAGCGCGCCATTGTCGAGCAGGAGCCGGCGGACCGACCGGGCGCTCGCGCCACCGCCACCGCCGTCCGTCTTGTTCTTGAGCGTGTCAGTGGCCACGGGAGCCCTCCACCCCTTCTTCCTCGTCGTCCTCGCCGATCGCCGGTCCGGTCGGTCGCGCGGCGCCGACGGCCAGCGCCATCACCGCGTCCTGTGTCGCTTCGTCCGCCGTGAGTTCACCGGCGATCCGGCCCTCGGCCATCACCAGCACCCGGTCGCTCATCCCCAGCACCTCGGGCAGATCGCTGGAGACCATCAGCACGGCGTGACCTGCGGCCGTGAGTTCGTTGATGAGTTCGTAGATCTCGACCTTCGCGCCGACGTCGATACCGCGCGTCGGCTCGTCGAGGATCAACACCTTGACCTCGGCCAGCAGCCATTTGCCGATGACGACCTTCTGCTGGTTGCCGCCGGACAGGGTGCGCACCCGCTGGTCGAGCCCCGCCATCCGGACGCCGAGCTGTCCGGCGATCCGGGCGGCGGCGGTGTGCTGCGACGCGCGGTCCACCAGCCCGGCGTGGGTCGCCGAACGCAGGGTGACCAGGCCGAGGTTCTCCTCCACGGACGCGTCGAGCAGCAGGCCCTGGCCCTTGCGGTCCTCCGGCACCAGCCCGATCCCGGCGGCCATCGCCGCGCTGACGTCATGGCGCGGCAGCGCGGCGCCCGCCACTCGTACCGAGCCCGTGTCGTAGTGGTCCGCGCCGAAGACCGCGCGTACGACCTCCGTACGGCCGGCGCCCACCAGCCCGGCGATACCGACGACTTCGCCTGCGCGTACCTCGAAGCCCACGTCACGGAAGACGCCTTCCCTGGTCAGTCCGGTGACGGACAGCAGGGCGGCGCCGGTCCGCGCGGCCCGGCGCGGATACTGCTGGTCGATGTCGCGGCCCACCATGAGGCGTACGAGCTCGTCCTCGGGGGTCGACGCGGGCAGCTGCCCGACGCTGCGGCCGTCGCGCAGGACAGTGACCCGGTCGCCGAGCGCCGCGATTTCCTCCAGATGGTGGGTGATGAAGACGATGCCGACGCCGTCCTCGCGCAGCGCGCGCACGATCCGGAAGAGCTTGTCGACCTCCTCGGAGGTCAGCACGGCCGTCGGCTCGTCCATGATCAGCACCCGCGCGTCCAGGCTGAGCGCCTTGGCGATCTCGACCATCTGGAGCCGGGCGATGCCCAGTTCACGCACCTTGGTGTCCGGTGGGGTGGTGACTCCCACGCGCTGAAGGAGCTCGGCCGCGTCGGACTCCATCTTCTTGCGGTCGATCAGGCCGAAGCGGCGCGGCTGGCGGCCCAGGAAGATGTTCTCGGCCACCGTCAGATCGGGGACCAGGTTGAACTCCTGGTAGATGGTGGCGATTCCCAGCCGTTCGGCGTCCTGCGCGCCGTGAATACGGACCTCCTGTCCGCCGACGAGCACGCGCCCGGCGTCCGGACGGTAGGCACCGGAGAGCATCTTGATCAGAGTGCTCTTGCCGGCGCCGTTCTCGCCGAGCAGGACATGCACTTCGCCGCGGCGCAGATCGAAGTCGACACTGTCGAGCGCGACCACGCCGGGAAAGGTCTTGCGTATCCCTTCGACACGCAGCAACTCGTCCGGGTGACTCACGGGTTGCTCCTTCGCGTTCGTACGGACGGGTTCGGAGCCGACGGGCCCTGTGCTGACGGCCCGCGTTCCGCTGACGCGCGTGCCGGCGGTGCGTGTTCGGGCGGTGCGTTCTCCGGTGGTGCGTGTTCCGGCGGTGTGTTCTCCGAGGAGTCCGGCCGCCGGGGGGCCGGTGGGAAGCTCGCACCGCAGGAGCGGCGTACGACCAACCGGGCCGGGAGCGTGACGGACGGCGGGACCCGGCCCGCGATGCGCTCGGCCAGCGCCCGCACGGCGGCCCGGCCGAGCTCGTCCGTCGGCTGCGCGATGGCCGTGATCGGCGGATCCGTGTGCACGAACCACGGGATGTCGTCGAACGCCGCGAGCGCGATGTCGTCCGGCACGCTCAGCCCCCGGGCGCGGATCGCGTCGAGCGCGCCGAGGGCCATCAGATTGTCCGCCGCGAACACGGCGTCGGGAGGCTCCGGCAGATCGAGGAAGCGCTCGGCGGCCCGGCGGCCGCTCTCGGCCTGGAAGTCGCCCTGGCCGATATACGCGTCGGGCAGCGCGACTCCGTGCCCGGCCAGCGCGGTACGGAAGGCGTCGACGCGTTCGCTGCCGGTGGTGGTGGTCGCGGGGCCCGCGATGATCGCGAGCCTGCGATGGCCGATCCGCAGCAGATGGGCGACCAGATCGCGTACGGCGGCGCGGCCGTCCGACCGTACGACGGGCACCTCGACGCCGGGGATCCACCGGTCCACGAAGACGAGCGGGGTCGCCGCACGCACCGCGTCCAGAATCAGCGCCGAACCGCGGTCGGTGGGCGACACCAGCAGCCCGTCGATCCGGCGGTCGAGCAGCGTACGGACATGGTGGTCCTGCAACTCGGGCCGTTCGTCGGCGTTTCCGATGATCACGCTGTAGCCGAGCGTCCGCGCCTCCTCCTCGACCGCGCGGGCCAGCGAGGTGAAGTACGGATTGAGTACATCGCTGATGACCAGGCCGAGTGTGCGGGTCTGATCGGTGCGCAGGGACCGGGCCACGGCGTTGGGCCGGTAGCCCAGCGCGGTGACCGCGGCGAGCACGCGGGCGCGGGACGCGGGGCTGACCGACGGATGGTCGTTGAGTACCCGCGACACCGTGGCGACGGACACGCCTGCCTCGGCCGCGACATCCTTGATGCCCGCCATCGTCGGTCCACCTCCTCGTGGAATCGATTACACGGAGGATTGGAATCGATTACACGAACAGAAGGCAAGACCTTGGGGGTATGCCGAGACCGGATCGTAATGATCACCGCGACGGCCCCGGTGTGGCTCCCCGCCGCCCCGTGCCCGTGACGGGTCGCCGCGCCCCGGCGGGCCGCGTACGGTCGGCAGCCCTCCTCGCCCGGCGGGCGCTTCGCGGCGCGGGGGGCTTTTGTTGGACGCGTTATGCGGGTCGAAAGGTTGAGTGGAGAATGGCGCGTGGCCGATAGTGCCGGTAATTCGACTTCTTCACGTTGTCACGGGTGCACGCACTACATTCTTGGGTGAGGTGGCTGTACCTTTAATTTGCTTGTGGACCCCCCTGTTCCGCCTTGCTCGGTATCGGTATGTTGACGGTATGTGATGCGCCGGCGGGCAGATGCGGGGTGCGGGTCCACTTCGCCGTGAAGCGCGATAAAGGGGAGATTTTCGATGATGCACGTGGATTCGAGTGAATCAATCGAACGCGTGTCCGAAGTTGTCGCCCTCGAAAATGTCACGATGGTTTACGGGACGAGACCCCGGGTCGTTTATGCCCTGCGGAATGTCAGCCTGGTCGTGCGAGCAGGGGTGTTTCTCGCGGTAATGGGTGAGAGCGGCGCCGGTAAGACCACGCTGCTGAGATGTCTCTCCGGTGAGATCCAGCCGTCCTCCGGTGTGGCGCGCCGCGGTCCCGGGAGCGGGGACCGGGGCGGACCACTGGCGTCCTGGGTGCCCGAGCCCGGCGGCGCGGGCCCCGTCGCGGCGGCGGTCGCGCTCGGGCCGCGTCTGCTGCTCGCCGACGAGGCGACGGAGGAGTCCGGCATGGCGCTGCGCCGGGCTGTGCGGGGGCATGGCGTCGCGGCGGTCATGTCGACCTCGGCGCCGGCCGTGGCCGCGCGCGCCGACGCCGTGGTGTTCCTGCGGGACGGGGGCGTCGTCGACATGGTCGCCGGAGCCGGTCCCGAGGTGATCAGTGACTGTCTGGAGCGCTCCGGCCGTGGCTTCGAGGACCGGCGCCGTGAGTCCCCGGACCGGAGCCGTGACTCCCAGGACCGGAGCCGTGAGTCCCCGGACCCGAGCCTGAGTTGAGCACCCGTCCGACGATGTCCAGCAGCGGGCCCGCGTCATGCAGGAAGAAGTGATCGCCCGCCAGCTCGTACAGCTCGAACGCCCCACCGGCATGCCGCGACCACGCCTTGGCCTGCCGCGGACCCGCCTCCGGATCGTCCGTCCCCGCGAACGCGGTCAGCGGCACCGGAAGCACCGCGGCGGGATCCGGCACCGCGTTCTCCGCCAGGGTGAAGTCCGCCCGCAGCGTGGGCAGCATCAGCTCGATCAGCTCCGGGTTGTTCAGGAACTCCGCCGGGGCCCCGTTCATCTCCCGTATCTCCGCGAGCAGTTCGGGATCGGGCAGGGTGTGCCGCAGGACGGGCCCCGGGACCGGTACACAGCCCGAGACGAAGACATGCCCGGGGCGTACCGGCCCCCGCGCGCACAGATACTCCGCGAGCGCGAACGCGATCTCTCCGCCCATGCTGTGGCCGAAGAACGCGAACGGCTTGTCGAACCAGCCGGCCAGCCGGTCGGCGAGCAGCGGCACCAGCTCCGTCACCTGGGTGAGCGGCGGCTCGCTGAACCGCTCCTCACGGCCGGGAAGCAGCACCGGACACACCTCCACACTCCCGTCCAAGTGCCCTGCCCAGGAACGGAAGATGCTGGAGCCGCCACCGGCGTACGGGAAGCAGAACAGCCGTAGGTCCGCCGCGGGACGAGGCGGCCTGGACACCACCCAGCGCGGTGCGCGCCGAGGTGCGGAAGGTCGGTTCTGAGGCACGGTAAGCCACCTTCGCCGGGGTCGGGACGGGGTCGTGGGCGGGACATGGCCGCATGGTCTCACCGCCGGACGGCGCCCGGCAGACCTTTAAGCCTGGGCGTAACTGCCCTGCTGGGGACGGGTGTCAGCGCGTTCGCGCGGCGCGCTGAACCCGCGATGGTGGTGCAGGTGCCACCCCGGTCCGGGTACGCGGTGTACTGACCTGAACCCCGTCGCCCGACACGATGGAGGCAGACGGCGCGGCTCGACCGCGATACGACGGGCACGAGTGGGAGCACTTCCATGGCGGACACAGCCCAGACGACAACCGGCGGTGGCGGGTACGCCGGTCGTCACCCCGGCCGGCGGCGGCGGGGGCACGGATCGCGGCAGAACACGGCCAGGGCGCTGCTCGCCGGCCTCGTCCTCGTACCCGCGATGCTCGGCATCGCCGCGTGCGAGGGGGCGGAGAACGCCAAGAGCCGCGGCGACGCGTGCGAGAAGATCCTCGCCAAGTCCTCGAACTTCTCCGACACCAAGGACCCGGAGGCGGCGGAGAAGGAACTCAAGGATCTCGCCGACGAGATCGCCCAGTTGGCCGAGGACACCGACGACGAGAAGCTCCGTGAGGCGGCGAAGGAATTACGCAGCGTCGATCCCGGCGGGCGCGATCCCGACTCGGTCGGCGAAATCGTCTCGGAGACCACCAAGCGGATCAAAATTATCCGCAACACCTGCATCTCGTTCGGCTGAGATACGGACGTCGAGATACCGGAACACCCATAAGCCGGGATTCCCACGGCTGTTCATTCCCCCGTCGTGGCAGTGTGGAATCCCGCCCCGGGCGTCACGGAGTCTTCCCCCGTCTCCGGATGCCCGGGGTTTTCCGCTGTCCGGGACGCGATCCCACGGTCCGTCCCTCGCGCTACGCGGAGCTCTCCGGTGCGTTGTTGCCCAGATAAGCCAGTACGGCCAGGACACGGCGGTGCACATTTCCGCCCTCTGGCGGGAGCCCGAGCTTGTCGAAGACACCCCGGATGTGTTTGCTGACCGCCCGTTCGGTGATCACCAGCCGCTCCGCGATGGCTCCGTTGGCCAGCCCCTGCGCCATCATCTCCAGCACCTCGTGCTCACGTGGCGTCAGAGCCTGCAACGGACGCGCGGCGGCCTTCTGGCTGAGAATCTCCGTGACCACCTCGGGGTCGAGGGCCGTTCCGCCGGTGGTGATGCGCTCCAGGGCCTCAAGGAACTGCTCCACCCGGCCGACCCGGTCCTTGAGCAGATAGCCGATGCCCCGCGCACCCTGGGCCAACAACTCGGCGGCATACGTCTGTTCGACATACTGCGAGAGCACCAGGATCGGCAGGTCCGGGAGTTCGCTACGGGCCTGTACCGCCGCGCGCAGCCCCTCGTCGCGGAAGGTCGGCGGCAGCCGTACGTCCAGTACCGCCGCGTCCGGCCGGTGCTCGCGCAGCGCGGGCATCACCTCGGGCCCGGCGGCGCAGGTCGCCACCACGTCATGGCCATTGCTGGTCAGCAGAAGGACCATGCCCTCACGTAAGAGGGCGTTGTCCTCCGCGATCACGATCCGCAAGGCAGCTCCACTTTCAGCTTGGTCGGCCCACCGAGTGGGCTGGAAAGGCTCGCCGTGCCGTCAAGCGCGGCGACGCGCCGGCGGATGCCGATCAGACCACTGCCCTCGTGCTCGTCGGCGCCACCGCGGCCGTTGTCGGCCACGATGACCCTCAGTATGCCGTTGCCCCGGGTGAAGCGCACCGATGCCTGGGTGGCCCCGGAGTGCTTCCGGATATTGGTCAGCCCTTCGGCCACCACGAAGTACGCCGCCGCCTCGACCGCGGCCGGCAGTCGGAAGGAGTTCTCCACCGAGCCGAGTCCCATCTCCACCGGGATCTCCGAGGACGCGGCCAGCGCGCGGACCGCGCCCGCCAGCCCACGGTCGGTCAGCACCGGCGGATGCACCGTACGCACCACATGCCGCAGATCCGCCAATGTGCTCTCCAGGCCCGACTGCGCCTCGTCCAGCCGGGCCAGGGCGGCGTCCGGGTTCGTCCGCACCAACTGCTTGGCCAGCCCGATCCGCATCGACAGCGCCACCAGCTGCGCCTGTACGCCGTCGTGCAAGTCCCTTTCGATACGGCGCAGTTCGGCGCTGTGGGCCTCCACCGCGCCCGCCCGGCTCTCCGACAGCTCCGCGATCCTGTCCACCAGCCGTGCCGACGGCTTCGGACGCAGCAGCGCCGCGCTCCACGCGGCCTGGGTGTCCGCGAGCGTGCCGAGCCGGTGCAGCACCAGCGGGGTACGGGGCTTGGCGGGCGTACCGTACATGTCCTCGCGGCGCTGTGCGACGGCGCCGCCCACCCCCATGTTGAGCCCGTCCACCAGCAGACCGACCACCCACACCAGGATCGCCACCGCGCAGAACAGCAGGGTGATGATGATCTGCAACGGCAGCCAGCGCGCGTCGCGCCAGGTGCCGGGGTCCGTCAGCGACAGCCGCAGCCGGTCCGCGGGCACACCGTCGAGCGGCAGATACTGCTCGGCGACCGCCGTACGCAGCCGCGTACCGGCCCGTACCCGCTCGTATCCGGCCAGTCTGCGGAGTAATCGCACGAGATCGGGCCAGGCGGGAGCGCCGATGATGAGCGCCATGAAGACGAGCCCCAGCGGTACGGCGGCGGCCATCAGGAAGCACATCGACGCCACGGGCAGGGCGAGCACCAGATAGTACGTGTCGTGCCAGGAACGCTGGAGCTGAGTGGAGAAATCACGCACGGCGGGCTCCCTGGGGCAGGACGGTCGTCCGGGGCGGGACGGGGGTCCGGTGGACGACGGCCCCATGGATCACGGTAATCCGAACCGCCGCCGCGCGAGGTACGTCCGTCACCCCAGCCGGGGTGACGCAGGCTGAACCCCAGGACGGGTGTGCGCTCCATCGTGCCGGAGCCGTCCCCTCCGTACCGTTCTCAACAGGATGAACAACCCATCCGGCGGGGCGGTCGGCCGGTCGGTACGCACACGGCCTCGGCCGTACAGCCTGGAAGGCGCACACACATGGTCAGGCTTCGCACGGGGAAACGTGCCACGGCGAGAAGCGGCACCCGGGGGCCCTCGAACAGTGGCGCTCCCAGCCCCGCGGCGGCGCTGACACTGGACTCGGTCACGCGCCGCTACCGGCGGGGCGGCACCCCCGTGAACGCCCTGGACGGAGTCAGTGTGACCGTCGAACGCGGCACGTTCCTGGCGGTCATGGGCCGCTCCGGATCCGGCAAGACGACCTTCCTCCAGTGCTCCGCCGGCCTCGACCAGCCCACCTCCGGCACGGTGCGGCTCGGCGACGTCGACCTGTCGCGGCTCACCGAGTCCGCGCTCACCAGGCTGCGCCGGGAGCGGATCGGCTTCGTGTTCCAGGCGCTCAATCTGGTGCCCTCGCTCAGTGTCCGGGAGAACACCGCGCTGCCCCTGCTGCTGGCCGGCGAGCGTCCCGACAGCCCCGCCGTACGCGAACGCGCGCTCCAGGTACTGGAGTCGGTCGGGCTCGCCGACCGGGCGGAGGACTCGCCACTGCGGCTCTCCGGCGGCCAGCAGCAGCGGGTCGCCATCGCCCGCGCGCTGGTCACCAACCCCGCCGTGATCTTCGCGGACGAGCCGACCGGCGCGCTCGACCCGGTCACCGCGCGGGATGTGCTCGTCCTCCTGCGCGACGCGGTCGACCGGCAGGGGCACACCGTCGTGATGGTCACCCATGACGCGCACGCCGCGTCCTGGACGGACGAGGCGCTGTTCATCGAGGCGGGGCGGATCGTCGGGCGGCTGCCCAACCCCGAGGCGGACACCGTGACGCGCATGCTGACAGAGCTCAGGGAGGGATGAGGAGCATGCCGACCGGATCCAGTACGCTCCCCGGCGCCGACCCGGCGCGGCCGTCCGGCCCGGACGAGCTGGCCCGCAATCACGACAGCCCGGCGCGCACGCGCCATATCGCGCGCTTCCTCGCCGACCGCTCGATGCGGACCCACACCAAGGCGTGGACGGCGGTGTTCGCGGCCCTGCTGCTCACCTCGCTGGTGCTCAGCAGCTTCGGTCTCGCCGTACTCTCCGCCGCCCTCGGCCACGCGAGCGTGGAGCGCTACGGCGCGGCCGCGGCGGTGGTCGCGGGCGACCAGGAGACACGCTTCACCGCCAAACCCTGGGGATCCAAGCAGCAGACGCAGACGGCGGCGCTCACCGAACGGGTACGGGTGCCACGCTCGGTGCTGCCCCGGATCGAGGCCGTCCCCGGGGTACGGGCGGCCATCGCCGACGACGCCTTCCCGGTCGCGCTGACCCGCCAGGACGGCTCGCTCGTGATCGGCCCCGACAGCGACTCCGGCGCCTCCCCGGTCTACGGGCACACCTGGCACGCCGCCGCGCTCGCGCCGTTCACCCTTCGCGAGGGCCGGGCCCCGGCGGGTCCGGAACAGGTCGTCCTCGACGGTGACCTCGCCGCACGGGCCGGTGTCCGGGTCGGCGACGAGGTACGCCTCCAGTCCACGGGCACGTCCGAGACCTACCGGGTCTCCGGCATCGCGGCCCCCGAGGGACGGGCGGACGACAGCGGGCTCGGCAACCAGGGCGCCGTCTTCTTCAGCGACGAGCGGGCCCGACTCCTCGCCGGCCACCCGGAGACCACCGACGCCATCGGGGTGCTCGCCGACCCCGGTGTCGGTGCCGACACCCTCCACCACCGGCTGCGGGAAGCGCTGGACGGTGCGCGTCCGGCCACCAGCGCCGCCGCCGACGCGCGCTACAAGGACGACAACACCTCACTGCGCGTCCTGACCGGAAACGGCCGGGGGGAGACGGAGTTCGTCACCTCCGCCCCCAGCCGGATGAGTCTGCTGGCGCTGCTCGGCTCGGTCTGCGCGCTCGTCGTACTGATCGCCCTGCTCGTCGTCTCCAGCACCGTCGCCCAGGCGATCCACCAGCGCGCCCGCGAGATGGCGCTGCTGCGCGCGGTCGGCGCGCCCCCCCGGCAACTGCGCGCCATGGTCGGCCGTGAGGTCAATGTGGTGGCCGCGACCGCCGCCCTGGCCGGGGCGATCGGCGCGGCGCCGGTGTTCCTGGCGCTGATCAAGATGCTGCGCACGCGCGGCGCCGTGCCGATCGGGCTCGAACTCCCCGCCCCCTTCTGGATGTACGCGGCCCCGCTGGTCACCGGCGCGCTGACGGTACTGGTGGCCAGGATCGCCGCCGGGTTCGCCTGTAGCCGTATCGCCAAGGTGCGCCCCGCACAGGCGATGGGCGAGGCCCAGAGCGAGGCCGAGCAGTTCGGCCGCGGCCGGGCCGTCACCGGCGTCGTGATGCTGGTCCTGGGGTGCGGCGCGGCCGGTACGGCGGTGCTCCAGTTCGGGGAGCTGGCCGCGATGGCGGCCAGTACCGCGGCCGTCTGCCTGGTCATCGCGTGCGCGCTGCTCGGACCCTGGATCGCGTGGGGTGCCATGCGGGTGCTCGGTGTGCCCGCGGAGCGGCTGGGCGGCGCGGGCGGCTATCTCGCCGCCGCCGCCTCCCGGGCCAACTCCCGCAGGCTGGGCGCCGCGATCACCCCGATCGTGCTCGTGGTGGCGTTCGCCGGGGTGCAGCTCTCGGCCGGGGCGACACTCGACACGGAGGGCGGCCGACAGGCGGGCCAGGCCATGCGGGCCGAACTGGCCATCACCACGGACGGTCCGGGGATCCCGGACGCGACAGTGCGCCGTGTCAAGGAGGTACCCGGGGTGGCGGCGGCCACCGGGGTGCTGCACAGTACGGTCGTCCTGGCCCGCAAGGAGGCCGGGGAGCCGAGGCTGGACCGGCTGCCGGTGATGGCCCTGGACCCCTCGGCGCTGCCCGCCACCATCGATCCGAAGGTCACCGGGGGCGATCTGGGCGACCTGCGCGCGGGCACCGTCGCGGTGGGCGAGGAGCGGGCGCGCTCGCTGGACCTGGACGTCGGCTCGAAGGTCACGGTGCGCTACGGCGACGGCGCGAACGTGGCGCTGACGGTGGCCGCGGTGTACGAACGGTCCCTGGCGCTCGGCGACTTCCTGTTCGCCCCCGCCGAACTGGCGCCGCACATGGCCGCGCCCCTCAACACCCGCGTCCTGCTGAGCCTGGCGCCCGGAACCGCCCCCGAGGACGTCAAAGCGGCGGCGGGGCGGGTGCTGGCGGGCGCCGCGCCCGGAGCGACCGTCGTGGAGCAGCCGAAGGGCGAGCATCTGCGGACCGAGGACCGCGGCGTCGGCCAGGTCATCTCCCTGGTCGCGGTGAGTGTGATCGGCGGCTTCACGATCATCGCGGTGCTCAGCACCCTCGTCCTCATCATGGTCGGCCGCCGTCAGGAGGTGATCCTGCTGCGCCTCGTGGGCGCGGGCCGGCGGCAGATCCGCTGGATGCTCAGGATCGAGGCGATGACAGTGATACTGGTGGGGCTGGTGGTGGGTACGGTGACCGCGCTCGTTCCCCTCCTGGCCTTCAGCCTCGCCACGACCGGATCCGTGCCCTACATCCCGCCTGCCCAGGCCGGGCTGGTGGTGCTGACCGTGGTCGTCACCGCCGGGGCGGGGTACTTGCTGCCGCTGAGGTCCGCGCTGCGCAAACGGCCACCGAAGTCTTGGTGATCAGCCCTCTGGGCTGGGTGTTTACAACAGCACTTAAATCCTTGTTCGAGCCTTCACCTCTGCTGAAGAATCCTTTTCGTGCGGTCGACTGCGCGTAACCGAAGCGGTCGGCCGCCGTGCCGCGCGGTACACGCCGGACTTCGCACAGTGAAGAAGGAGCTTGTTCGCAGTGTTGGGGATCATCGCGGAAGAGAAGGTCAGTGGCGCTCCCTTCAGCCTTCCCCTCGACCGCCTCGGCTGTCTCGGCAGCCTCGGCAAGGAGCACGGAGTGGTCGGCGCACAGCTGGCGGTGTACCACCAGGGAACCCTGCGCACCTGGGAGTTTGGCGAGGAGGAGTACGGCGGCGGACGCCCCGTGCGCCGTGACTCCGCCTTCCCCTACGGCTCCGTCACCAAGGTGCTCACCGCGGCCTCCGTACTCCAGCTCGTCTCCGACGGCGACCTCGACCTGAACCGTCCGGTGCGCACCTGGCTCGACGACCGGGGCGCCGCAGGCAGCCACCCGGGGCTCGGCGCCACGCTCCGTCAACTCCTCAGCCACACAGCAGGGTTACCGTCGGACCACGACGACGGGGACGCCACCTCGCTGCGCCGCTGGCTCACCGGCTTCCTGGCCACCGGCCCCGCGGACGCGCCCGCGCTGTGGCCCGCCCCCGGCTCCTTCTCCTACTCCAACGTCGGCTACGGCATCGCGGGCCGCGTCGTCGAGGCCGCCACCGGACTGACCTGGTGGCACGCCGTACGCGACTATCTGCTGGCCCCCCTGGGCACCGGTATCGGCCTGCTGCCCGGCACTCCACAGGACGGCGAGCCGGTCCGCGCGGTGGCAGGACACACCACACACACCACCCCCGGCGGCGACCGCGTGGTGCACTCCGTGCGCTGCTCCGCCGACCCGGGCTTCACCCCCGCGGGCGGCCTCGCCGGCAGCGCCGCCGACCTCGTACGCTTCGCCCAACTCCAGCTGGACGACCCCGGTGACCTGGACAGGGACGCCGTGGCCGACTCCGAGACACTGCGCGAGATGGCCCGGCCGGTCGCCGGTGCGGAACCCTTCGGGCTGGCCGACGGCTGGGGCCTGGGCCTGGGCCACTTCGGCCCGCCGGAGGACCGCTGGCTCGGCCACGACGGAACGCTGGACGGCACCACCTGCCATCTGCGCATCCACCCGAAACAGGGCACCGTCGTCGCGCTGACGACCAACTCGGCCTCCGGGCAGGGGCTGTGGGAGGCGGTCCTGCGCGAACTGCGGTCCGCCGGGCTCCCCGTCGGCGTCTACAGCGTGGTGCCGCCGTCCCCCGGATCCACGGCGGGCTTCGCGGACTGCGCCGGCACCTACCGCAACGGCGACCTCGCCGTGACGGTCAGTCTCGACGACCGCAACATACTGCTGGAACTCCCCAACGGCGCGCGGGACTCCGCCGCCTCCCACAGCGATCTGGTCTTCTCCAGCCGACCGGGGGACGCCGGGGTGTTCCTGGGCCGGTTCCTCAAGGACGCGACCACCGGGGACGTACGCGTCCTCCAATACAGCGGCCGTACGCTGCTGCGCCAGCCGGTCGCGGCACAACCACACTGAGCACCGCCGTGCCCGGCCGCGCGAAGCGGGCGGCCACGGCGGGTCAATCAGCCGGCGAACACACACGCGGGGCAGATGCGCGCGGGACCCGAGCGCATCTGACGGTCACGCACGCACCCAACGGTCACTCAGAGTGAGTGCATGGGTGCGATGAGTGCCCGATTCCCTCGGATCGGTAACCCGCACGCGGCACAGGCCACCCTCCCTCTCGGCGCTCCATGGGGTCTCGACATGAACTCAGACAACAACTCCCTTACGCACGGCAGTCGGACAGCCGGTGACCGCACCCTGCACGGACTGTTCGAGAGCCGGGCGGCGCGCCGACCCGACCACACCGCCGTCGAGTGGGGCGCGGTCCGGCTCAGCTACGCCGAGATCGAACGGCGCGCCAACCGGCTCGCGCACCGGCTCGCCGCCCGGGGTGTGCGACCCGAGACCCGGGTCGGTGTCTGTCTGCGGCGCGGCCCCGAGCTGATCGTCTCGCTGCTCGCCATTCTCAAGGCGGGCGGAGCCTACGTACCGCTCGACCCCAACTACCCCGCCGAGCGGCTGTCGTTCATGGTCGAGGACGCCGGGATCGAGCTGGTGATCAGCGACGGCGGGCCGGGGGCGCGCCCGGACAACGCTCCCGGCACCCTGTCCCTGGAGAGCCTGACAGCGATGGACCAGGACGGACCCGACTCCGCGCCCGCTGTCACCACGCACCTCGACAACACCGCCTACATCCTGTTCACTTCCGGCTCCAGCGGCACCCCCAAGGGCGTGGCGGTCAGCCACCGCGGCCTCGGGAACCTCGCCCTCGCCCATGTGGCGGCGCTGGCCATCGACGAGGACAGCCGCGTCCTCCAGTTCGCCTCGCCCAACTTCGATGTCTCCATCGCCGACCTGGCGCAGACCTGGTACGCCGGCGCCACGCTGATCCTGCCGGAGAGCCCGACCCAGGCGGTCGGTGAAGCGCTCGGAGCCCTGCTCGCCGACGCGGCCGTCACCCACACCATGATGCCGCCGTCGGTGCTGGCCACGGTGGCACCACCGATCGAGCTGCCCCACCTGCGCGCACTGGCCACCGGCGGCGAGAACTGCCCGCCGGAACTGGTCGCCCGCTGGGCCGACGGCCGACGGATGATCAATATGTACGGTCCCACCGAGGCGACCGTCACCGTCACCCTCAACGGTCCGCTGCCCGCCGACCTCACGGTCGCGCCCGGCATCGGCCGGGCCATCGAGGGCGCACGGGTCATGGTGCTGGACGAGAAGCTGCGACCGGTGCCCGAGGGCGGGACCGGCGAACTGTGCATCGCGGGCGACGGCCTCGCCCGGGGATATGTCAACCGCCCCGGGCTCACGGCCGAACGCTTCGTCGCGGACCCGTACGGTCCCCCTGGATCCCGCATGTACCGCACGGGCGACCTGGTCAGACGGGAGCCGGGGGGCGAGCACGAGTTCATCGGCCGCGCCGACGGCCAGGTCAAGATCCGCGGCCTGCGCGTCGAGTTGGGCGAGATCGAGGCCGTCCTGACCGAGCACGAGGCGGTCCTTCAGTCGGTGGTCACCCTGGCGGAGAACGCTGGTAAGGACCAGCTCGTCGCCCACTACGTACCGGCGCGCCCCGAGGCGGATCCGGGCGCCGCCGAACTGCGCCGGCACGCCTCGGGCCGGCTGCCCGTCCATATGGTGCCGACCGTCTACCTCGCCATGGAACGACTGCCACTGACACCCAACGGCAAGGTGGACCGCAGGGCGCTGCCCGCGCCCGGCGACCCCGTCGACGGCGCGGACCGGGCCGAGTCCGCCCCGTACACGGCGCCGCGCACCGCACTGGAATCGGAACTCGCCGAGATCTGGGAAGACGTGCTCGGGCGGGCGCGGATCGGCGTGACGGACGACTTCTTCGCCATCGGCGGCGACTCCATCTCCGGTCTGCGGATGGCCTTCCAGGTCGAGCGTCGGCTCGGCCTCACGCCCACATCCACCGCGCTCTTCGACCACCCGACCATCGCCGCGTACGCCGGCTACGCCGCCGGGCTGGCGGAGAGCGGCACCGGCGCGGACGGCAGTGGGGGCGTCGGCAGGGCGGTGGGAACCGCGGCGCCGATCGTCCGCGCCGACCGGGGCGGGGCGCTGGTGGCCTCGTCCGCGCAACAGCGCCTGTGGTTCCTGGACGCGTACGAACCGGGCGGGGCGGCGTACAACTGCACCACGGGGCTGCGGCTCACCGGCGAGCTGCGGACCGACGCGCTCGCCACCGCGCTGACCGCCCTCATCGCCAGGCACGAGCCGTTGCGTACCACCTACACCGAGGCCGACGGCCAGGTGCTCCAGATCATCGGCGACCCGGCACCGGTGCCACTGCCGGTCACCGATGTGTCGGGTGACGCGGGACGGCTCGACCAGGTGCTGCGTGCGGAGGTGTCCGCGCCCTTCGATCTCGGGTCCGGCCCCGTACTGCGCGCGCTGCTGGTACGGACCGCGCCCGACGACCATCTGCTCGTGCTCACCGCGCACCATATCGCCGCCGACGCCTGGTCGATGGAGGTGATCGCGCGGGAGCTGGGCGCGTTGTACGCGGCTGCTCTCGCGGCGGGGCCCGTCGAGGCGGATACGGATACGGATACGGATGCGGGCGCGGGCGCGGATGCCGGTGCGGATGCGGTGCTCGCCGCTGCCGGACTGCCTGAACTCGCCATTCAGTACGCCGACTTCGCCACCTGGCAGCGCCATCGGCAGGGTGAACCCGTGGTGGACGAGCAGCTGGCCCACTGGAAGCGGGAGCTGGCGGATGTCACCCCGCTGGAGCTTCCCACGGACCGGCCGCGCCCCGCCGTCCGCGCCTCCGCCGGTGCGCGACGACTGTTCAATGTGCCGGCCGAAACCGTCCGGGGACTCACCGCCGTCGGCCGAGCGCGCGGCACCACCCTCTTCGCGCCGCTCGCCGCCGCCACCCAACTGCTGCTCGCACGCTGGTCGGGCCAGCGCGACATTGTGCTCGGCACGGCGGGCGCGGGCCGGGACCGTGCCGAACTCGCCGACATCGTCGGCTTCTTCGTCGATACATTGGTGCTGCGCGCTGACGTGGACGAGACGCTGACCTTCGCACAGTTCACCGACCGCGCGCGGGAGAGTGTGCGACAGGCGCTGGACCACGCGCTGGTGCCGTTCGACCGGGTCGTGGACGCCGTACTCCCCGAACGCGACCCGAGCAGGCCCCCGCTCGTCCAGGTCATGCTCGTCCTGCAGAACGCCCCGGCCGGGGTTCCCGAACTGCCGGGAATCCAGGCTTCGACGGTCGAACTCCCGCGTGAGTCGGCGCTGTTCGACGTCACACTGGAGTTCTGGCACAACGCCGAAGGCGGGCTCACGGGATCTGTCGAGTACAGCACCGATCTCTTCGATGCCACCACCATGGACCGCCTCACCCACAACCTCACCACACTGCTGGGCGAACTGGTCGCCGCTCCCGACCGCCCGATGGCGGAGGCCGACACGCTGGATCCCCAGGAGGCCAGAAAGCTGCTGGAGGGGTGGGGTAGGGGTGGGGAGGGGGTGGAGCGGTTGACGCTGGCGGGGATCTTCCGTGGACAGCTGGAGCGGACTCCTGATCTGCCGGCGGTGATCACCGACGAGGTGACGCTGACGTATGCGGAACTGCATGGTCGTGCGGCGAAGCTCGCGCGTTTCCTGATCGCTGAGGGGGTGCGGCCTGGGCAGCGGGTGGCGGTGGCGATGGAGCGTGGTGTGGAGTGGCTGGTCGCCATGCAAGCCGTGCTGCACGCGGGCGGCGTCTACGTACCGGTGGA